>CANHHI010000005.1 GCA_947460225.1 Flavobacteriales bacterium | reverse complement strand
TAAACCTCGGCTTCGGTGGCGTTAAACCAATAGGTGTCTAAAAAAATCAAGCTACTTGCCGACACCACACCGCTACCAATAATAGCAATCGTTTTATTGGTGTCTAGTATCGTACAACACTGCAAGGCGATTTTTTTGGCAAGCAAAACCGTGCTATGATACACCCAAAACACGCCAAGAGATGCAAAAATAGCATTCATTAAATTGATGCTAAACGCTGGGCTAAGCCCAAAAAATTCCCCACACACGGCAAATAATCTGGCAAGCATGGCAAAAATGGGTGCGCCTGGCGGGTGTCCTATTTGCAATAAGTAACTAGAGGTGATGTATTCGGCGCAATCCCAAAGGCTCGTGCTGGGTTCTAGGGTTAAGGTATAAACCAAAATGGATATAAAAAACAAGCCAAAACCTGCTGTTTTGTTCCAAAATTCAAAAGAATGACGTATTTGCATAATATAGAGCCAAATAGGCTCTGCAAATTTACAAAAAAACAGCTTGATTTTTAGTAAAAATTCGCTTAATTTTGCGCCCCATGCAAATTCATGTAAATCCCACAAAAAGCATCAATGAGCCTTTGGCGGTTACTATCGGCAATTTTGATGGCGTGCATTTGGGGCATAAAGTCTTGCTAGAACTTTTGATGCAAGAAGCGGGCAAAAGAAATTTACAAACAGGCGTATTGAGTTTTGATAAAAATCCCAAACGTGTTTTAGATACAGCAACAAATCCAATCAGCATGCTCACTACTTTTGCCCAAAAACGATACCTTTTGGCAAAAATAGGCATACAGCATTTGTTTGTGCAAGAATTTACCACGGAATTTTCCCAAATAACCCCCCAGCGGTATTTGCTGTTTTTAAGCGAAGTTTTGCAAGTTAAATTTTTATTGGTGGGCTATGACCATAAATTTGGCAAAGACCGCTTGGGCAACTGGGATTTAATCTGTGATTACGCCCCGCATTTGGGCATGGAGGTGATGCAATTGCCAGCCCAGTATGTAGAACAAAACAAAGTAAGCTCTACGGAAATTAGGCAATTGCTCAGATTGGGAGCGGTTCAAAAGGCAAACCTTTTGTTGGGCTATGATTATACTTGGCAAGCGGAAGTTATACACGGTCAAGCCATAGGTAGAACCATTGGTTTTCCAACGGCAAATCTTCGGGCAATAGAAGCGGAAAAAATACTGCCAAAACCAGGCGTTTATGCGGTTTGGGTTACGCTGGAATCGGGCGTTTACAAAGGCATGCTCAATATTGGCACAAGACCAACCATTTCAGAGGCAAACACGCAACAAATAGAGGTGCATATTTTGGATTTTCAAGGCGATTTATACGGCGAAAAAATAGACGTAGCATTTGTTTGTTTTTTGAGGGAGGAAAAGCGTTTTGAAAGTATTGACGCCCTGCAAAATGCACTAGCGGTCGATAAAAAAAATGTGGAAAAATTGTTGAAAACCAAAGACCTTTGACAGGTTTTTTATATCTTTGCAATACTTATGAAGAAAATAAAGATATTCTCTGGCATTGGCTTGCTGATATTTCTACTGGGTGCGTTTATTTTTTGGCACAAAATATTTCTTTGGTTTTACGCACGTGAGCAGGTGCTTGGCGGGAAATATGTGTATGTAAACAGTTACGCCAATCATCAAAATGTAGCCTATATGCTCCAAAGGGAGGGCATTATTGCCGATGCGGAACATTTTATAGATTTATCGGAATTAAAACATTATACTGCTAAACACGTGGTGGCGGGCAAGTATAAAATAGAGCCTTTTTTTACGCACAACGATGTCATCAATACCTTGCGTGCGGGCAGAGGGGTTTTGCCTGTTGCGGTTACTTTCAACAATGTGCGCAACTTTGAAGAGCTGGCAGGCAAAGTGTCGAAACAAATAGAATCGGATAGTTTGAGTCTAATTCGTGCCTTGCGGGATCCACATCAGCAAAAAAAATATGGGCTTAGTCAAAGCACGTTCATGGCAATGTTTGTGCCGGATACCTATTCTTTTTCTTGGAATACTTCTGCGGAGGAATTTATTGCCCGCATGAACAGAGAATATAAAAAGTTTTGGTCTGATTATAGGTTGGAAAGGGCAAAAAAAATAGGTTTAAATCCCATTCAAGTAACCACTTTGGCGTCTATTGTAAAAGCCGAACAAGAGGTCCATGCCGATGAACAGCCTATTATTGCAGGTTTGTATATCAATAGACTGCACAAACGCATGAAATTGCAATCCGACCCTACGGTAAAATATGCGGTGGGCAATTTTGGTTTGCGCAGAATTTTAAACGAACATCTGCAACACAATCACCCTTATAATACGTATAGAAATTACGGTTTGCCACCCGGTCCTATCAACGTGCCTGAAAAACACATTATAGACGCTGTGCTCAATCCCAAAACCCATAACTACATTTACATGTGTGCAAGTCCGGGTTATTCAGGCAAGCACTTGTTTGCAAGTTCTTTTATAGACCACCAAAAAAACGCTAGAAGTTACCAACAATGGCTCAACCAACAAAAAATTATTAGATAAAAAATATTTTCAATGGCTACAACTGAAAACAGAAAAGTGCGTGTGCGTTTTGCGCCAAGTCCGACTGGTGCACTGCATTTGGGCGGTGTTAGAACCGCTTTATACAATTATCTTTTTGCGAAAAAACATGGCGGAGATTTTATTCTGCGCATAGAGGATACCGACCAAACCCGCTTTGTGCCTGGCGCAGAAGCATATATCATAGAAGCCTTGACTTGGTGTGGAATATGCCCCAATGAAGGCATTGGTTTTGGCGAAGGCAAGCATGCGCCGTATAGGCAATCGGATAGGAAAGAAGCAGGGATTTATAAAAAATACGTAGAACAGTTGTTGCAAGATGGTCATGCGTATTATGCTTTTGACACACCCGAGGAGTTAGAGGAGATGCGGGAACGCTTAAAAAGAGCCAAAGTGGCGGCACCCCAGTATAACCACATTACCCGCCAAAACATGAAAAATTCTTTGAGTTTACCTGTGGAGGACGTGCAAAAACGCTTAGCTGCGGGCGAGCCTTATGTGGTGCGCATGAAAATTCCAAAAAATCAAGAACTGCGTTTTCACGATGAAATCCGAGGTTGGATTGTGGTGAATACAGACAATTTAGACGATAAAGTTTTGTATAAATCCGATGGCATGCCAACTTACCATTTGGCAAACATTGTAGATGATTACTTAATGGAAATCACGCACGTCATACGTGGTGAGGAATGGTTGCCTTCTCTGCCTTTGCATGTGTTTATGTACCAATGCTTTGGTTGGGCAGACAAAATGCCAAAATTTGCGCATTTGCCTTTGATACTCAAACCAGATGGTAACGGCAAATTGAGCAAAAGAGATGGCGACAGATTGGGGTTCCCTGTATTCCCCTTGCAATGGCAAGATCCTGAAACGGGTGAAATTTCTTCGGGATATAGAGAAAAAGGCTATTTTCCTGATGCTTTTATCAATATGATGGCGCTTTTGGGCTGGCATCCTGGCGGAAACGTGGACATTTTGTCAAGAGAAGAGGCAATAAATTTATTTTCTTTAGAAAGAGTGGGTAAGTCGGGCGCTAAGTTTGATGTGGAAAAAACCTTGTGGTACAACCAGCAATACCTGCGCATGTATAGCGATGAAGAGTTAGGACTTATGCTTGCCAAAGAATTAGAAAAACGAAATATTAGTTTTACGGCTACTGAAAAATTACCGCAAATCGCAGCACTCATGAAAGAACGTGCGCATTTTGTGGCGGATTTGTTTGAGCCTTTCTTTTTTACATCTGATTTTGCGTATGATACCGAAGCAATTGCAAAAAAAGTTAAAGAAAACTCAAAAGAAGTTATGCAAAAATTACTGCTGTCCCTAGAAAAGGTAAATACATGGACTGCGGAAAATATAGAAACCCAATTTAAATCTTTTATAGCGAGCGAAAATATATCCCAAGGCGAGGCTATGCCATTGTTTAGGTTTTCTTTAACAGGCAGAAGCTCTGGTGCGTCTCTGTTTGTCATCGCCAGCATTCTTGGTAAAGACGAAACTATGAATAGATTGAACACGGGTTTACGTATAATTTTTACAGAAATTAACAAATAAATAAAATTTTTAAATAGATATTTAGTTAATCATCGTTTTTTTGCCTAAATTTGTACCCAATAATGAAAAACATGTACATGCAGATCTGCTTTCTGATATTAAGCATAGTCATTTCTTCCTGCGCTAAGGCTAAGCCTAGTAGAGCGGGTGACCCCACAGCTACATTGAATGCTATCTTGGCAAACAAACAAGAAACAGGAGAAGCAAATGTGCGTGTGCTTACACAAAATAAAGATTTTTATAGAGCGGGTGATTTTGATAGTTTTTTTGTTGTTATATATAATCTAGCAGGAAAAAAAGTAACCTGTTCTTTTTCTATAAATGGCAAACATGTTACTACACGAATAATTTCCGTGGAAAGCAACAAACAAGTGGTTGATTTCAATGGCATATACACACAAATACTTGGTACCGAAGACGGAAAAGAATTGGTGTTAGATGCAGAATATAAAATTTCTGCCAGTTCTCCTATCAACAAAGAGCGTGTGGTATTGACCAAACAACAATACCAAATTCATACCATTGCCGATTTAAACGGCATACGTTATGATTTGAAAGGCAGTTACAAACAAATGAAGACATTAAAGTTTGAAAGTAATTTCAAGCCAATACCTACTTATTCCAACGTAAATTATGTGAGTTTAAGCAATTTTATGTCTAATGAGCATGCTTTTACTGGTGAATATGATGGCAGAAATACCAAGCTAGTTGGCATGAAAATCCAAGCAAATAAGGAATCTTATGTGGGTATGTTTAGATTACTTAGAGGTGCGAAGATTTACAATGTAGATATGGAGGGGGTTACTATAGAAAATCCAAATGACATCGTTGGCGCACTTGCGGGAAAAACGGAGTCGGTGTCTAGTAATTCTGTGCAAGCTACGGTCTTAGAAAATATAAAAGTAACAGATTTACGCATAACTTCTAACATCACTTCCAGTCTTGATTTGAATGGATTTGGTGGTTTGGTGGGGGTTTTAGGAGATAATTCAAGAATAGCAAGGTCTTACGTTGTCAATTCTGCTATTGAGATAACTTCAACACGTTCAAAAGGTATAGGTGGTATTGTTGGGCAATCTGCTAACAATACGGCTATTGAAGATAGTTATGTTAGAGGAACAAAAATAAAAGGATACAGCCAAGTTGGCGGAATAGTTGGAGGTGTTTCGCAAACGCAGAACACAACACAAAAAATAAAACTTAATTTTTGTTTTTCAGATAGCTGTGTTTTGGAGACTGCAAACATTGCAGACGGTGCTGATCCCATTGGAAAAGACGCAAACATTACCTCTTGCTATTATCGGCAGATAACAGGTGATAAAAACAATCCCTTGTCCAATGCAGCAGCACAAAGTTTTGAAACATTGTCGGATATACCACAAGGTTCGGACTTTTGGAAGCATTTTCAGTATGATGGTGTAAATATCAGCTTGGCACCTTTGCCCATTACTTATCCTTAACCTTTAAAACCACAGTGAAGAGTTCTCTCGTTGGATTCTTCACTCATATAAACCATTAAAAAAATGGTCGTTCAAAGTTTTTTCGTATTCATAAGCACGCAATAAATTGTGTTGCCCTTTTTCGTGAGACTCCAAGAGTGTTTCCAATTGCTGATACTTTTGCGTGTCCATTTCTTCAAAACCCAATAGATATAGCAAATCATTGATACATTCTTGCCTTTTTTGCAAAATAGTTTCTGCCAAGGCTTTTTCCGTATCTCTACTCCTTTTTTCAGATTGGTTAAATGTTTCCATTTTGAGTTATTTTTTGAGGCTTGCCAGTCATTGGATTTACATGTACAAACACAATCCAAGTAAAAGTAACCACTTCTTCTGTTTGGTTGAGTACGTCTTTTTTTCTGACTTCCAGGTAAAGCCGAATAGAACTATTTCCTATATGTTCCACTTGCCCGTAAATCAGCGCAAGATTGCCTTCTTTTAAAGGTTTTTTGAAGGTTAGTTCCTCTAATTTTAGCGTAACAAGTTGGGCAGATTTGCAGTGTTTTGCAGCCAATATAAACCCAGCTTCATCTATCCAAGAGAGCAAAATGCCTCCAAATAAGTTGCCATGCAAACCCATTTGGTTTGCTGCGCATAAGTGTTGTGTAATCAGCTCCATTACCCTATGCTTGAACCATTTTCAACACTTAAACTAGGCTGTAACAACACAACGCCTTTTTCTGTGCTCAGAGCCCCTAAAATCAACACCTCGGATTTAACCCCTGCAATAGATTTGACGGGAAAATTCAATACCCCTACGATTTGCTTGCCGATTAAATCGGCTATGCTGTAATTGGCAGTCAATTGTGCAGAGGAAGTTTTTATGCCATGCTCCCCAAAATCAACGTGCAAAATATAGGCTGGTTTTTTGGCTTTTTCATTCATTTCGGCGTGCACAATAGTGCCCATAGCAAAATGAATTTTTTCAAAATCCGCAAATTCAATAGGTGGTTTCATATATCTGATGATTATGCTACAAATATAAAAAGAAAACCGCTCTTTTATGGGTTAAGAGCGGAATTTTCTGTGATCTATTCTATCTATTCTGCAAAAATTGTGATGAGCAACCAATGCGAGTGCAAAGTTACAACAAGTATAAGGATTTTGTAGAAAAAATAGCCGGTAGTTTTGCAAGGTTTATTAACAAGAAAAACCGCAAAACTATTGTCATGACTTATTTTTTTGTAATTTTTATCACTTCTTGCACAATCGTTTCGGCATCATAATGGCATTCTTTGTAAAGTTCCGCTTGCGTACCGTGTTCAATAAATTGATCTGGAATGCCCAAGCGTTT
This sequence comes from Flavobacteriales bacterium, assembly GCA_947460225.1. Taxonomy (GTDB): domain Bacteria; phylum Bacteroidota; class Bacteroidia; order Flavobacteriales_D; family CANHHI01; genus CANHHI01. The sequence goes on along the minus strand of CANHHI010000005.1, from coordinate 19,029 downwards.
TATTTTACAGCTAAAATTACCCTCGGATAATTCTTCCAACACTGCACTGCCAAAGCCTCCTGTAATACACCCATCTTCCAAAGTGATAATATTGGGAAATGTGGCAAAAATTTCTTGCAATAATTTTTTATCCAAAGGTTTAGCAAAACGCATATCGTAATGCGCTACTTCTATGCCTTGCTGGGCAAGTATTGCTGTGGCTTTCACTGCCTCTGTGCCAATCACGCCCAAAGACAATATCGCTATATTTTCACCTGCTTTAATTTGTCTGCCCGTGCCAATATCCATCTTTGCAAATGGTTTTTTCCAGTCTGTATGCGAACCTTCACCACGTGGGTAGCGAATGCTGAAAACCCCTTTATTTTCAAGTTGTGCAGTGTACATCATGTTGCGCAATTCTATTTCGTCCATGGGCGCAGCCACAATCATATTGGGAATAGCACGCATATAAGCAATATCATAAGCACCATGGTGTGTTGCGCCATCTGCGCCCACCAAACCGCCACGGTCTAAGCAAAGTACCACGTGCAAGTTTTGCAAAGCCACATCGTGTATCACTTGGTCATAAGCCCTTTGCATAAATGATGAATAAATATTGCAAAAAGGTATCATGCCTTGTGTGGCTAAGCCCGCCGAAAACGTAACGGCGTGTTGCTCGGCAATGCCCACATCAAATGCTCTGTCTGGCATGGCTTGCATCATAATGTTAAGCGAGCAACCTGTTGGCATGGCAGGGGTAATGCCCATAATTTTTGGATTTTGCTCTGCAAGCTCCACCAGTGTGTGTCCGAACACATCTTGAAACTTAGGCGGTTTTTCTTTGACAGAACTCGCCTGCGTAGTTTCCCCTGTGATTTTATCAAATAAACCGGGTGCATGCCAAAAAGTGCTATTGCCTTGTTCAGAAGGCTCATAACCTTTGCCTTTTTTGGTGATGCAATGCAAAAGTTTTGGTCCAGGAATATGTTTAATTTCTTGTAAAATTTTTGTTAAATGCTTGACATCGTGTCCGTCAATAGGTCCAAAATATCTAAAATTTAAGGATTCAAACAAATTAGCCTCTCGCAGAATAGACGTTTTAACCGCTTCCAGTGCTGTATGGATTAAATCTTTGGTGTGTTCGCCCAATTTACCCAATTTACCCAAGGTGTACCACACATCATCTTTGAGGCGGTTGTAAGGTCGGGACACGGCAATATCCGTGAGATAGGTTTTAAGCGCACCCACGTTAGGGTCTATGCTCATGCAGTTGTCGTTGAGCACCACCAAAAGGTCTGCATCTGTTGCGCCAGCGTGGTTCAAGGCTTCAAAAGCCATGCCTGCCGTCATGGCACCATCGCCAATCACGGCTATATGTTTGGTGTTTTTATTTTGGTGTTTATTTGCAATTGCCATGCCCAAAGCTGCAGAAATAGACGTGGAAGAATGCCCTACGCCAAAAGTATCATAAACACTTTCGCTGCGCTTTGGAAATCCGCTAATCCCTTTGTAAATTCGGTTGCTGGGAAAAACGTCTCTGCGCCCCGTGAGAATTTTATGCCCGTATGCTTGATGCCCAACGTCCCAAACGAGTTGGTCTTCGGGCGTGTTATACGCATAATGCAAAGCTGTTGTCAATTCAACAACGCCCAAACTCGCACCAAAGTGTCCGCCTTTTTGCGAAACAATATCTATAATATAATCCCGAAGTTCGTTACACAGTAAAGGCAATTCTTCTACAGAAAGTTTGCGCAGGTCTTCTGGACTATTGATTTTGGCAAGCAAAGGCTTGGGAATAAAATTTTCCATAGTAAAATACCTAGCAAAAATATGATTTTTCTACGGTTTTTGTGCAAGAAATTTAATTATTTTACAAAAAATTGTAAAATATAGCCTTAGACCTTTTGCAAATAAAGAGCATGTAATTATTTTTTACCGAAGAAAAACAAATATACCCCCTCGGACAGAGAAACTAAAATATAGCTTAAAATCAGTGGGGCAAAAGCGTGTTTTTGCAAAATAAATATTTGCAACAGGGCGAGTAAGATAAAACTATATCTGAGTTTATTGCTCCGCCACGTAAAATCTTTAAATTTTAAAGCCATCATAGGCAGTTCCGCCAACAAAAGCAAAGAAGAACCCAGTACAAAAAACAAAAGGATAGGCACTGCATTTGCCCAAACAATGTGATTGCTACCCAGCGTGAAAGAAAGTCCAGACCAAAAAATGGCGTTGGCAGGTGTTGGCATGCCAATAAACCCCAAGGTTTGTCGGGTGTCTAGGTTAAATTTTGCCAGCCTAAGTGCCGAAAAAGCAGGTATCAGCAAAAACGCATAATTCCATATGGGGTGATAATCCCAATTGAGGTTATAGAGCAGGGCATACGCCAACAAACCTGGCACCACGCCAAAACTAACCATATCTGCCAAAGAGTCTAGTTCTTTGCCAATGGGAGAACTGACTTTGAGCAAACGAGCGGCAAAGCCGTCAAAAAAATCAAACACAGCGGCGAGCAAAACATAATAACCCGCAACATAGTAATTGTCGTTGAGCGAAGTGCAAATGTGCAAAATGGCAAGCACTCCACAGCTTAGGTTGCCAAGCGTGAGCAAATTGGGCAAATGACGCAATAAAAACATAAAAATCTTTACCGCAAAGTTACAAAAAATTGCCTAAATGCTTACCTTTGTAACATAAAAATCAACATGCGTACCCTTATCAAACAACAACTATATCTCGCTTTTGGGGCTATATGCCTAGTATTTTCTTGGGTTGGCACAGGCGATTTGTTCTTCTTGGCGTTTTGCGCCCTTGTGCCTTTGCTTTATTTTGCAGACAAAGCTCAGCGTTTTAAAACCTTATTTTGGCATAGCTATGGGTATTTTTTAACATTTAACCTAGGCACGACTTGGTGGATTTACGTAGCCTCCCCAGGTGGCGTTTTTGGCGCAGTATTGCTCAATAGCCTGTTTATGGCACTTTGTTTTGCCTTGCCGTATTGGTTTTTGCGTGGCAAATCTTTTCGTTTTTTTGCCATGCTTTCCGTGTGGGTGTCTTGGGAATACTTGCATCAGCACTGGGATTTGAGTTTTACTTGGCTCAATTTGGGGCATGTGTTTGCCAGTCAAGTGAATTGGGTGCAATTTTATAGCTATACAGGCATTTTGGCAGGTTCTATTTGGGTGTGGCTTGTCAATCAAAATGTATTTTTATGGTTGCAAAACAAAGATTTTCGCCATGCGCTTTATGTGTTACTCACCATTTTATTGCCTTTGTCTATTTCTTATGCGGTAAAACCTAAGTTGGAAAATTACATGCAGGGAAAACCCATGCAAGTGGCTGTTTTGCAACCCAATATAGACCCGTACAACGAGAAATTCAGTGCGTATGGGCAAGATTTGCTGTTGGAAGCCTTGCAAAAAAATATTTTGGTATGGCAAGATGCAGATTATTTGCTCCTGCCCGAAACTGCATTGGTGGATTACCAAGGAATATGGGAAGATAGACTTGTGAGTACAAGGGCTGTGCAGGAAGTTTTGGCACAAACGTCTGTAAATGCACATTTGCGCATTATCTCGGGCATGGATTCCCAAAGCGAGGTGCGTGGTATAGACACCTTGCAAAGAGGCACCCGAAAAGAACGGGGTTTTTATTACCAAGCGCACAACGCCGCTTTTTGGCATCTGCAAGGAGAGCCTTTTCAAGTTTATCACAAATCTAAATTGGTTGTTGGCGTGGAATTATTTCCATTTGAACCCATTTTATACCCTTGGTTTTCCAATTTTTTGGCTGATTTAGGAGGTACAACAGGCACTTTGGCAGGTCAAACCCAGCAAACGCCTTTTATAGACAAAACCTTACACACCAAAGCGGCACCCATTATTTGTTATGAAAGTTTATATGGCGAATTTGTGGGTAATTTTGTCAAAAACGGAGCCAATTGGATTGCGCTCATCACCAATGACGCTTGGTGGGGCGACACGCCAGGCTACAAACAACACCTCTCCTTGGCTCGTTTGCGTGCCATAGAAACCCGCAAATGGATAGCAAGAAGCGCAAACACAGGCATTTCCGCTTTTATAGACCCTCTGGGTGGCGTTCATCAAGCTACCGCATACAACACCCAAACGGCAATTGTTCAAAACATTTATCCCAACACCGAGCAGACTTTTTACAGTCAATACGGGGATTTTTTGGGCAGAATAAGTCTATTTTGTGTGTTTTTAATTTGCTTATATGCGTTTAGAACTTTAACTTTGCCTAAAAAATATATTGTATCATGAGTGCATATCAAGTGGTGATTATCGGTTCGGGTCCTGGGGGTTATGTGGCGGCTATTCGCTCGGCTCAATTGGGTTTTAAAACGGCAATTATAGAAAAATATAGTACCTTGGGCGGGACTTGCCTAAATGTGGGTTGTATTCCTTCAAAGGCTTTGTTGGATTCTTCGGAGCATTTTTTTAATGCCAAGCACAATTTTGAGGCACATGGCATTGCCCTAGAAAACCTCAAAGCGGATTTGTCCAAAATGGTGGAGCGCAAGGCGCAAGTAGTTAAACAAACCTGTGAGGGCGTTAGCTATTTGATGAAAAAAAATAAAATTGATGTTTTTCAAGGCAAAGGTTCTTTTATAGATGCAACGCATATAGAAATTACTGCTGAAAACGGCGAAAAACAAACCATAACGGCAGAAAAAGTAATCATTGCCACGGGTTCTAAACCCAATTATTTCCCTGGTATGGAACCTGACAAAAAACGCATCATTACCTCCACAGAGGCACTCATTTTGCAAGAAATTCCAAAACGCATGATTGTCATTGGCGGTGGGGTTATTGGTTTGGAACTGGGTTCGGTGTATGCACGCTTAGGCACAGCCATAGATGTAGTAGAATTTGCCCCGCAAATTTTGCCCACTATGGATTTGGCACTCGGCAAAGAAATGCAGAAAACACTCAAAAAAGAAGGTTTTTCGTTTCATACAGAGCATAAAGTTACAGGGGTTAAAAATGTAGGCGAAAAAGTGGTATTAACTGCAACCAATAAACAAGGCGAAACCATAAATTTAGAAGCGGATTATTGCTTGGTGGCTGTGGGCAGAAAGCCCTACACCGAAGGTCTTGGCTTGGAAAAAATAGGCATTACGTGCAATGAAAAAGGGCAAATTCCTGTAAACGACCATTTACAAACCACAGTGCCTAATATTTACGCCATTGGCGATGTGGTGCGTGGAGCCATGTTGGCGCATAAAGCTGAAGAAGAGGGCGTGTTTGTGGCGGAGCATTTGGCTGGACAAAAACCGCATTTGAATTACAATTTAATACCAGGTGTGGTTTACACTTGGCCAGAAGTGGCTTCGGTGGGTAAAACCGAAGAGGAATTAAAAACCATGGGTGTGCCTTACAAAGCGGGCAATTTCCCTTACAAAGCACTGGGAAGGGCTCGTGCGAGCATGGACTTGGCGGGATTTGTAAAAATACTTGCCCATGCAGAAACCGATGAGGTTTTGGGTGTTCATATTTTGGGCGCACGTGCGGCGGATATGATTATGGAAGCGGTGGTGGCTATGGAATACCGAGCCTCTGCCGAGGATATTGCTCGAATTTCACACCCGCACCCAACCTACACCGAAGCCGTGCGTGAAGCGGCATTAGACGCAACAGCAAAGCGTGCCTTGCATATCTAGCGAGGCACTACCTTGCAATTGGCATTGCGGTCTTTTGTCATGGAGATTTTAAACGCATCTTGCTCGTATTTGTCGCCACAAGATTTGCGCTTTATAGAAACAGTGCTGTCTTTTACGCTTTCTGTTGTGGTGCCGTCAGGATTTGTGGTGATGCTAGGTACTTGAATGGTTTCTGGATACCTGCATTCCATGCACTTATTGCAAGCAGATAACAATAAAATAACAGCAGCAAAGAGGAAAATTTTAACAGAACGCATCATAATGATTTAGGTTTACGCAAGCAAAATTCGCAAAAAAATAACAGAACTAAAACTATTAGAGCGCATTTTATTTCAAAGATGATGAACACGCTAACCAGCAAACAATATGCCACACAAATTGCACAATGCAAGGAGGTGTTTCTCAAAAAAAACCAAGACTATGGTACGGCTTGGCGCATTTTGCGTCCCAGTTCTTTGACGGACCAAATGTTTATCAAAGCAAAGCGCATCAGAACTTTGCAAGAAAAACAAGCCAAAGTGGCAGAAGACGCACACGTGGAATTTGTGGCTTTGGTGAATTATGCCATTATGGCACTTTTTCAGCTCAAATACAATGACAGTCCGCAAGATTTGGATTTGCCCAAAGAGCAGGTGCTAGATTTTTACAACCAAGTAGTAGCGGAAAATATGGAGCTTTTGGCAGCCAAAAACCATGACTATGACGAGGCTTGGCGTGAAATGCGTGTGAGTTCTATGACTGATTTGATTTTGATGAAAATTTTGCGCATCAAGCAAATTGAAAACAACCAAGGTAAAACCATCATATCCGAAGGCATCGCAGCCAATTATCAAGATATTTTAAATTATGCGGTGTTTTGTCTCATTTTATTAAACGAAAACTAAATGCTAAAAATTATGCGCTATTTTTTATACGCTTGTAGCCTTGTTGTGGGCTCGGTGTTTATCGTATCGGGACTGATTAAAGTCAATGATATACTGGGATTTTCTTATAAGTTAGAAGAATATTTTTCTCCGCAGGTACTCAACTGGACTATTTTTTACCCGTACTCAACCCCATTTGCTGCTTTTATGGCATTTTTGGAAGTGTTTTTAGGTGCCAGCCTTGTGATGCGCTGGAAATTGCGCTATGTTACTTACGTTACCTTTGCATTGACTATCTTTTTTGGTTTTCTCACTTTTTATTCCGCATACTTTGATGTAGTCAAAGATTGTGGTTGCTTTGGCGATGCCATGAAAGGTTCAGTTGGCAGAAGCCTCACGCCTTGGGAGTCGTTCTCCAAAGACATGATTTTGTTTGCATTGCTTATCCCCTTGGTGATTTGGCATGAAAAAATCAGTGAAGGTTCTTGTAAACATGAACTGGTTTATTTGCCGATTTCTCTCTTACTCGTTGGCGCATTGAGTTGGGTTTTTGATTGGTTTGGCATGGCGGCATTTTGGGCAATGTTTTTAATTGTCTATGTGATTATCCGCAGAACCAGACGCATAGAAATCATCGGCATGGTTTTAATAGCTGTTTTGACGCTGCTTAGCATGTATATTACTTACGAACACTTGCCTTTCAAGGATTATTTGCCTTATGCAGAGGGCAAAAACCTGCGCCAAGAAATGAAAACTTGTGCGGAATTAAATTTGCCCTGCACAGAAATGGGATTTTTATACCGTTTAAAAAATAAAAAAACAGGTGAATTGCTCAAAATAGACGACAGAAAATACATGGAGCAAGCCCTTTGGCAAGATACCAATTGGGAGATGCAAACGGAGATTCAAAATATTGTTTATACACAAGGTTATGAGCCAAGCATACATGATTTTGTGTTTTTTGATGAAGAAGGGCAAGAAATGAGTGAAGAAATATTATCTGCACCCAATATTTTTGTTTTAATAGCTTATAATTTACAAACTGCAAATTGGGGAAATATCTGCGCAATAAAAGAGGCGCAAGCATTCGCAGAACAAACCCATGCAAAATTTGTACTTTTAACTGCATCGTCTTGGCAAGAAATCAAAGATTTTAAAGAGACAAATAATTTTGAGGTATTGGCGTATCAAGGCGATGGCACGACTTTAAAAACCGTTATCCGTGCAAATCCAGGTTTGGTACAAATAAAATCCGCCACCGTGGTTGGAAAATGGCATTACAACGATATTCCAGCATTTAACGACCTTCATTAAAACATGCAAAAAATCATCATCGCCAATTGGAAAATGAACCAAAATTTGGCATCTATGCAAGATTGGTTTAGCTACTACCAAGAAAATGCTTATATTTTTGATAAAATCCGTGCAGGCATTGCCGTGCCTTTTGTGTATATTCCTTTTGCTTTGGCGCAAATCAAACAGACAGAATTGCCTTTTCAAATAGGTGCACAAAATCTGTATAGCTCAGAAAAAGGGGCTTACACAGGAGAAGTATCCGCAAACATGCTCGCCGACATCGCTTGTCAATTTGTTTTAATTGGGCATTCGGAGCGCAGGCAGTTGTTTTTGGAAAATGCGGATATGCTGAGCCAAAAAATCCAGCAAGCCTTGGTAAATCATGTACAGGTGGTGTATTGCGTGGGAGAGCCTTTAAGCGTTAGGGAAGTAGGAGGTGCAGAAAATTATGTTGCCACACAAATTCAAGAAGTTTTGCACCAAATAGAGCCAGCAAATTGGAAAAATATCAGCATTGCTTATGAACCCATTTGGGCAATTGGCACAGGCAAAATCCCAAGTTTAGCCGAAATAAAAACCATGCACGCACACATTCGCCATACGGTACAAAACATGCAAACTGCGCACCAAGTCCCAATATTATACGGCGGGAGTTGTCAAGCAGACAATGCAACAAGCATTTTGTCTATACCTTGTGTTGATGGGGCTTTGGTGGGCGGTGCGTCTTTAAAAGCGGATTCTTTTTTTCAGATACTAAAAATTGCCAATGGATTACCTAGCCTTTCACTTTAAAATCACGCCATTTTTTCCACACGCTGAAATTTTGATACAAAACCTTGCCGATATAGGTTTTGATGCTTTTGAGGAAAATCCAGAGGGTTTTGTGGGCTATGTGCCAAAAAATCAATTTCAAGAAGAGCCGTTTAAAGCACTTTTAGACACAGAGGTGTTTGCACATCAGTACCGCATGGAAGAAATTCCAGCTACGAATTGGAATGCCGTTTGGGAATCTTCTTTTGAGCCGATTGTGGTGGCGGATACCTTGTGTATTCATGCGCCTTTTCATGAAAACACCAAGCAATATCCCTTGCAAGTTTGCATTCAACCCAAAATGTCTTTTGGCACAGGGCATCATGCGACCACGTATTTGATGGCGGAGCAAATGCTCAAAGAAAATTTTTTAGCAAAAAAAGTATTGGACATGGGCAGTGGAACAGGAATTTTGTCTATCTTAGCAGAAAAGTTAGGGGCTAAAATGGTTTTAGGTATAGACATTGAACCTTGGGCGTACGAAAATGCACTGGAAAACAAAGAAGCAAACGCCACGGAGCGCACGCATTTTTTGTTGGGAGATGCTTCGTGCATACCGCAAACCGAGACCTACGATTTTGTCCTCGCCAATATCAACAGAAATATTTTGTTGCAAGACATGGCGCATTACGTGCAAGCCTTGGCAAATAAAGGCAAACTTTTACTCAGTGGATTTTTAGCTGCGGATATAGAATTATTAGATACAGAAGCCAAACGCCTAGGCTTAAAGCCAGTTTGCATAAATAGCAGAGCGGAATGGCGACAATTGACCTTTGAAAAAGAATAGAAATATGCGTATATGGTTTGTTTGGTTTTTGTTTCCTTTGAGTTTGTTTGCACAAGCTCCTTCGGCGTCTGGGGTTATTTTTAACCAATGGGCGCAACAAAATCCAAGTCAAGCCAAAACTTTGCAAAAAGATTTTTATAACGCCGTAGCATCGTTTTCCCAGGAGGAGCAGGCTGTTTTAGACACTTTGCAACAAGAAATGCTCAAAAAACGTGTACCCAATGCGTCTTGGGAGCAATTGGCGCAAGTGTGCATAGGCTATGCAGAGCATTATAAAAACAAATTGCCTGCCAAAAATTGGTTGTATGTGATATTGTCTAGCGTAAACAAAGGTGCTAATAAGAATGATTTTCCAAAATTATTGGGCAAATTTGCGGGTTTATTTCACAAAGATTTGCTGTTTGAAAATGTGCAGTTTTCATGGAAAATGCAAAGTGCAAGCCTAGAATTTACGGTTCAAGATTATAGTATTTGGCTTTCTGCACCAGAAGCAGATTTAATTTTGGCAAGCAAAGATCAAAAATCTGTTTTGACGAATGTAAAAAATCTAAAAATTCATTTCAACGACGATAAACTTTCCGCAGAAGAAGGGAAATATACCTTGCAAAGGGTGGGCTTGTCAGCGGACAAAAATTTTGTTTTGTTTAACAAATTGCAAATCAATTTAAAACAAAACCAATTTTCCACAGACTCTAGCAGGTTAATTTGCCAATTTTCCAAAGACACCTTGTTTGGTTCTTTCAAAGAACGTGTGCCTTTGAGCAAAATAAATGCTCAAGAAGAAACATATCCATTTTTTCGTGCGCAGGGCAAAAAAATAACCATAGACCCTATTTTTGTGGGTTTAGATGCGAGTTATGAAGGCGGTTTTTCTTTGATAGGCAACCGCTTTTGGGGTACAGATTTAGATGGAGAGCCTTTTGTGCTTACTTTCAAGCGAGACGAAAAGCCATTTGTGAAAGTCTATGGCAATTTTTTGGAGAACAAAGGTGGGCAATTGCAAGCAGGTAAAGTTAAAGCTGTTTTTTACCTGCCCAAAGATTCTTTGGTATATAGTGTGGGGGATTTTCAGTATTTTGACAAACGCAGGCGTGTTGGAGAACCGAATAGACTGTTTTTGTTAAAGCCAACCTTGGACAACAAAAAAGTATTCTTGCAAGATTCTTACCATGGCGTTGATATCGCCACCGACAGCATTGTTTGGCAAGTTGATGAAGCGCAATTGAGCTTTCGTTCGGTTGTCAATCCCCAAAATCCACAATACACCCGTGTTTTTTCAAGGGATTACTTTTTACCCGAATTGTATGACAACTTATCCATACCCAATGATGTGCACCCTTTTATACAACTTAGGCGTGTGGCAGATTTTTATGGCAAAAAATTCACGATAACTGAATTTTCAAAATTTTATAAAATCAACGAAAAAGTAGCTTTGCCGTTTTTGGAGCAAATGCAAAGACAAGGGTTTTTGGGCATAGATGAAAGTGGAAACATTGCCGTTGAAGCCAAGGTATATAATTACTTAGATTATTATTACCAAAAGAAAGACTATGACCAAATGGGATTTTTGCTGGACAAACAGGTGTATAAAGGTTTAAAGCAAGTCAGCAGTAAAAAACTCTTAAAAAGTTTTAACAAAGAAGAAATCAACCCCAAACAAGATGCAAGCATTGATTTGGAAGATTTGAGTTTGAAAATGTACGGCATCAACCAAGTGTGGATTAGCAAAACCAGAAAAGTAGGCTTGTATCCCAAAACATTTTCCATAGAGATGCTGGAAAACCGAAATTTCAGAACCCGTGCGCTTTGGGAAGCGGGTATGTTCTCGTTATATGCCGATAGTTTAAGTTATTTTGATTATGACAATTTCAAGGTGGAAATGCCCACGGTGGATTCCATGCGGTTTAATACGTTGTCGTTTAGCATGGACTTAGACACGAACAAAAGACGAGGTTTGCGCCGTGTAAAAAATGCCATACATCAATTAAAAGGAAACATAGAGATAGATTTACCCAACAACAAAAGTGGTGTTTTTGTAAAAACACAAGAACACGCCAAACATACAAAAACGCAATATCCCATATTCCACAATTTAGATTCGTCTTTTGTGTATTATGAAAAACTGCAAAACGGCATAAGCTATGATAAAGCTAAATTTCACTTTAAACTAGACCCTTTTGTACTAGATAACATGCAAGAAGTGGACCCTGATAGGTTTTTCTTATTGGGTAAATTTTACAGTGCAGATATTTTAGAACCGTTTAGAATAAATGTGGGTATTCAAGCCGATTATGCTTTGGGGACTTTCATTAAAATGGAAAAAGAACTCTTGGCGTACCCAAAAGCAGGCAAATCAATGATTAGCGGAGAAATTAGCTTAGATACAAGAGGATTAAATCTAAAAGGAGATTTAAAATATCTTTCAGCAAAACTCAGCGGAAAAGATTTTTTGTTTTTAGAAGATTCTGCAAAAGGACAAGGTAAAATTGAACACATAGGCTCTTTAAACCCCGTCAATCAACCGCAATTCAAGGGAGATGATGTTTCTTTTGTTTTTCACCCTTATGGGGATTCTTTAATAGCCCAAACGGGGGTTTTGCCTTTGTCTATGATGGAAACCAAAGGAGAATTTGCGGGTAAAATCAAATTGACACCGAGGGGTGTGAGTGGTGCTGGGAATTTTAAAATCAATCCCAAACTTACTAAAAACGTGCTTCCAGAAATGGTTTCAGAGGCTTTTGCTTTTGAAAACATGCGTGTGAAAGCCGAGCTGAGTGAGTTTTCTATTGCAGACCCGCTCAGTCAAGTGAATATTTTGCAAGTTGCGGAAAATTACAGTGCTTTGGATTTGGTGCGCATGGTGGACAGCGTGCAATTGCACAAAAACCAAATCAATTTGGAGGCTTTGTCTTACCGAGTGCAGGCAAATAGCTTGCTCTGGCAGATAGAAAAAGGTTTTGTGGACATGAAGCTGGACAATGAAAATGATTACAATTTTTATTCCACGTCTGCAGACCAAGATTCTTTGCGGTTTAAAGCAGGCAAAGCGGTACTTAATTTGGTGGACAGAAGCGTATTTGCCTCGGAGGTAGAGCCTATCAAAGTGGCAGATGCCGAGGTTTTCCCTAAAAATGCCCAGATTACTTTAAAAGGGCGGTTGATAGAACCACTCAAAGATGCTGAATTACACTTGGGCACAGAAGATAATCATCATTTGTTGTATGCCGCCAATGTGGAAATCAAAAGTGCCAACAATGTGCAAGGCAAAGCAAAAATAGACTACATAAGCCCCGAGGGCAAAAAAACGACCTTGGAATTGCAAAGGGTTTATTACAACGATACGCTCAAAACCATTGCCGCCGAGGGTAGATTAGCCCGTGAAGACAAATTTAATTTGAGTGATTTTTTTGATTTTCAAGGCAGGTATAAAGTGCTCGCCAAGGAAAAAGGCATGTTCTTTAATGGGCAAAGTAGTTATAGACATGCGTGCTTAGGCGATGTAGAAACGCCAAATTATTTTTCTTGGCAAGGTTTTATAGACCCTTCGGATTTGCAATTGCCGTTGGACACCGCCAAACTAGCTGGGAAATCTGTAGATATTGGTACAGGACTTGCTTTAAACGATAGAACACTTAAATTTTATCCGTCTTTTTTACAGTATAAAAAAGATAAAAAACACGTAGATGTTTTTGCGGCAACGGGGTTTTTGCACCACAACGCAGACGACAACACCATAGAAATTACCCCAGAAAAAAACCAAGTTTCGCTCAATACGGTGGGCAGTGTGGTTTCTTTTGCGCCGTCTAGCTGTATTTTGCAAACGCAAGGAAAAATAAATTTAGGATTGTTTTATCCGTATAGCACTTGGCAAGCATTTGGCGAGGGCGAATACCAAATACGCCAAGAACAGTGGAGCGCACAGGCGAGTTTGCTTTTTCAGAGCCCCATGCTAGCACAAATTGTCAAGCCTATTATAGATAGATTAAATAAAATCAAAACCTTAGAATCTTTGAGTATTCGCAGTGCAAATTTTGAAAAGCATTTGCGCCAAATCACCGAGAAAAAAAATGCAGAAGGAATATTGACGCAACTCAGTGCCAAGGCGGTCAGTAAAAAAACTTTGCCTGTAAATTTACAAGATAAAACTTTTTTGGCGACAACCAGTTTAGCTTGGGAAAAAGCGGGGTCTAATATGGCTTACACGTCAACAGACGAACGCTTGAACCTTGTAGCTTTGGCAGGAGAATATATTTTCAAAAAAGTGAAAGGCAAAGTCATGCTGATAAAAACTAGGCAAGGTAGCAGTGACAGAATGATTTTGTATTTGGCGTTTTCAAGAGATTTTGAGTTGTATTTGGATTATGAAACCACGCAAGAAATCATGTATTTATACACCAGCGATGCCGAGGTAAATAGCCAAATAGAAAAATTATTGCAAAAACAATCTGCTGTGCCTGTTGTATTTGGTTATACCGCATATAGTGTGCATGTAGAATTGCCAGATGATGATAAATACTACAAAAGATTTAGAAAAGAGGCGATAAACCGTTACCAAGACGAGGAAACAAGTTCTGTTGAAGAGCCTGCTACGCCAGCGGTCGCACCAAAAAAAGTGAGTTCAATTTTGGAAGATGCAGAAGATTGATTATATTTGCACACAATAAACAAATACTATTAACTATGAAAACATTAAATCTACACTGGCGTATTCTTTTGGCTATGGTTTTTGGACTAGCCTATTCTTGGTTTGCATTGTCTTATGGCTATGCAGAATTTACGAAAACATGGATTTCCCCCTTTGGCGACATATTTATTCGCTTGCTAAAATTACTAGCAGTGCCTATTGTGTTGTTTTCCATTATTTCAGGGGTGTCTAGTTTGGTGGAAGCAAAAGGTTTGGGCAAACTTGCCGCTCGGTCTATTGGGTTTTACTTTTTTACCACGCTGGTGTCTATTTCTTTGGGCATTTTGCTGGTGAATTTGGTAGCGCCTGGCAAAAAAGTAGGTGGCGATGTAGCCAAACGCAACCGCTTGGATTATGAATACTTTGCTTTGACTAGCGGTATAGCTATCACGGGCGAGTCTCAATTGGACAAACCAGAAAATGCGCAAATTGTGGCGCAAATCAAAGAAGACAGAGAAAAAAGAGCCGACGACAAAAGCATTCAAATGGCTAAACAAACCTCAAAAAATAAAAAAGGTTTGCAGTATGTGGTGGACATGATTCCAGAAAATATTTTTGCCGCCATTAGCGATGCACGCTCGATGATGCAGGTCATATTTTTTGCGATTTTCTTTGGGGTGGCATTGCTTTTTATTCCAAATGAACAAGTAAAAATCCTCAAAGGCTTTATTGGCGAGTTTAACAATGTGCTGGTGAAAATGATCAATATGGTCATGGAATTTGCACCATTTTTTGTGTTTTGTTTGCTTGCAGGCACTTTCACAGAACTCACCACAACCACACAGGGTTTTGTAGATATTTTCAGCAGTTTAAGTTGGTACACAGCCGTGGTTGTGCTTGGATTTGTCATTATTCTATTTGTGTTTTATCCGCTTTTTGTCTATGTTTTTGGCAAAGGCTATTCCCCAATGAAATACCTATCGGGTGTAAAAGAAGCGCAAATTGTTGCCTTTAGCACAAGCTCTTCGGTGGCGACTTTGCCTGTAACATTAAGATGTGCCAAAGAAAAATTAAGTGTTTCCGATAAAATTGCCAACTTTGTTATCCCAGTAGGGGCTACCGTAAACATGAACGGTTCGGCGATTTATCAAGTGATAGCGGTGCTATTTTTGGCGCAGTTTCACGGCGTTGATGTAAGCTGGCAAGCGCAATTAACCATTATGACCATGACTTTGCTCGCTTCTGTGGGCACAGCGGGCATTCCTTCGGGGGCGTTCATTTTGTTAATCGTTTTGCTAGACACCGTAGGCTTAGACCCTTATTGGGTGGCAATCATTATGCCCGTGGACAGACTTTTGGACATGATGCTTACGGTGGTGAATATTACGGGCGATATGGCGGTGGCTACCGTGGTTCAACAAGGCGAAGAAAATAATAAATAATATATGCTCTACGCAAGTGTCTTAGTTTTGGCTTATCTTATAGGCTCCATTCCAACAGCGGTTTGGATTGGCAAGTTTTTCTACAAAACAGACGTGCGTGAGCATGGCAGTAAGAACGCTGGCGCAACCAATACATTTAGAGTACTCGGCAAAAAGCCCGCTTTGTCCGTCTTTTTGATAGACGTAGCCAAGGGCTTTCTGCCCGTTTACTTTATCCCCATATTGTTACTGCCTTTTAGTATGGGCACAGAAACATACATTCTTTGGCAGATTTTGCTCGGCGTGTGTGTGGTGCTGGGGCATACGCTCCCTGTGTTTGCCTCGTTTAGAGGAGGCAAGGGCGTGGCGAGTTTGCTCGGCATCGTGTTTGCGCTGCAACCCTTTGCGGCTTTGTTTGCCTTGGGGGTATTCATGCTGGTATTGTTTATTTTTCGGTATGTGTCTTTGGGTTCTATCATTGCAGGCATTAGTTTCCCGTGCTATATTTTTTTCATAGATGCAAGACCACTTTGGTCGCTAAGGATTTTTTCGCTATTGGTTGCTGTGCTGTTGATTTATACGCATAGAAAAAACATAAACCGTTTATTAAACAAACAAGAACCTACATTATGGTAAAGAAAATATTTGCTTCGGTTACGCTTTTGGCAGGCATCATTTTTGCAGAGCCAATAAACAATTTGGTGATAGGTGTGCAGGTTTTGCAAAAAACTGGCAATACGGCTTTGGAAAAAAGTTTAGAACAAAAAATGCAGCAGTTTTTGCAACACGAAAACTTTGTGTCCGCAACCAGCACAGGCGCATCTCCTTTGCAACTGGTAGGGGCGTGGCAGGCTGAACCTGTTGAGGTTACAAGCACTGCCCCAGCCATGTACGTACAAAAAGGTTATTTAAATTTGTATTTGGTTGATGTCAAACAAGAGAAAAAAATAGGTTTTATTGCCCTCAAAACCCAAGGCATTGCCAAAAGAGAGGATTTAGCCACCTTAGATGCGGTAAAAAAAATAAACATTGCCCAAGAGGCTTTGCACAGCTTTGCAGGAAACATGCGAACCCAAGCAGGGCAGTTGTACGAAAAATCTGTGCCTCAAATTTTTCAAAAGGCAGAAGGTTTGGCTGGACAAAAATTATTTTTGGAAGCCATTGAAGAATTGAGCAAAATTCCAGACTTTGTGCCCGAAGCCTACGCTCAGGCATTGACTTTGGCGGCTAGTTATGCGCAATTGCACATACAAACCCGTTGTACCCAGTTTATTGCGCAACTAGAAGTAGCTTGGGCAAGCAAGAATATGCCGCAAACACAAGGCTTATTGGCTCTTTTGGCAGAGAGTGCTTCGGCGGATTGTCAAGCCAAAGCTGCAGCCATTGCCAAAGAAGTGGAGGCGTACCAGTGTCAAGAATGGTTAGCCATGGCAAAAACAGCAATTTCTGCTAAAAATTACGCCAAAGCCGCTGAATATTTGGCAAGGGTGAATGCTAGCACGCTTTGTGCGCCATCTGCCAAAGAATACGCCAGTGTTTTGGAGCAAAAATTAGATGCCAAAGAATACCAACAAATTATGTTGGATATGGTGGCATTTCAGCAAACTTTGCTCACAACAGTAACGGCAGGCATGTTTCCTTGGTGGCTATTGCCACAGCCGAGAACTAAACCTGTGGGCGATATCATAAAATAATTTTAAGCGAAAATATTTTTCGCAAGAGGCTTAAATAATTTTAAGGCGTACTAGACGAAACGGGCAATATCTTTCCATTGAAAAGTTGCCCGTTTTTTTCTGCAAACTGCACAATAAACTCGGCAATTTCTGTTGGGTTTATAGGTGCTTTGTAATCTGGAAAAGCCTGACTAAGCATCTCTGTTTGCACCGCACCCAGTGCCAGTGAATTAAAGGCAATATTGCTGGTGCTATATTCTGCCGCAAGGCATTCGGTGATGTTTGCCAAACAGGCTTTACTCGCACTATACGCAGAAAGCCCAGCAAATTTAACACTACCTTGAAAACCGCCCATGCTCGTAATGTTGAGCACTTGTGCTTTTTTAGGATTTTTCCCCAGTTGCGCCAAACTTTTTTGTATAAGCGCAACGCTTGCAAACACATTGGTGGCAAACAATTCTTGCCAATCTTTTGGGCTGGTTTCCAAAAAAGGTTTATGTAAAAATGCAGCAGCATTATTGATAAGCACGCTTAAATAAGGCAATTTTGCTATTTTTTCTGCTATTTTGTCCAAATCTTGCACGATGTCTGCTTGAAATAAATCCAGTTGCGCAGGGCTGTTTTTTAAACGCATAGACAAGTCCTGAATTTTTTGCGCATTTCTACCAAATCCAATAACCACATTTGCAGCATTTTTACTCAACTCTTCCACCACAGCAGCCCCAATGCCTTGCGATGCGCCACTAATCAACCAATATTGTTTTTCCATGATAAATTGTATATTTGCATAAATTTCGGATATGAAGATACGTATATTTTTGCTTTTTGGTTTATTCTTGCGCAGTTATTTTTTGTTGGCACAAACAGATACCTTGTACGAACAATTTGAGCAAGACAGAATAACGCCTGCCGTTTTGTACAACATGGCGCAAGAAAAGGTAAAAACCTATAAATATTACATAGGCGGTTCCGTTTCGGCGAGTTGGGGGCAAGTAACAGGGGTGAGTTTGCAACCGCATTTTGTCTATGTGCCGTCTCGGTTTTTGCATATTGGCGCAGGTGCAGGCTATGATTATGTTGCTTATGACAAAAAAATAACAGGCTACCCAAGCGAGGAGCTCCATTTTTTTTCCACCAAACTGTTCTTGCGTTCTGCCGTATGGCGTTGGGTGATTTTGCAAGCACAATACGAGCATTATTTTTACCGCTGGTATGATTACAAACAAAACCCCGCCACAGACAAAAAACAACTCCAAGCACCTGCTTTATTTTTTGGCGCAGGCGTGATGCAAAACATGACCCCAGACGGCAGGTTTGGCTTTGAACTCGTATTGCTTTGGGAAGTTTTGCAACAAGATTATTCCCCCTACAAAGACAGCGTGCCACTCAGCACACGCTTTGGTTTATATTATAGATTTTAACGCACATTGTGCGTTTTAGTCCGTGCTTCGCACGGGCAGGCAGACCCTGCACGTTTTCTGCCTACGGCAGGCGATGTAATTGCTGGATAATCTAGCCCGTGCGTAGCACGGATTAAAATAGACAATGTCTGGTAGGGGCAGACCTATGTGTCTGCCCATTGATTGCAACGAATAAATAATGTAGGGGCAACCCTTGCGGTTGCCCAAATGGACAGCAAGAAACCCAGCCTAAGCTGGGTTTCATTGTGGATTTAGGGTTTTACGTACACACCCAAAACGAATGAAAAATATAATAATACCTACGCCTCGCCAGCTGGTGCGCATCTGCCGTATCTTTAAAACAGATTGCACCGCCATTCATCTATGTTGCAAGCAACTTAGGCAAACAGATTGGTTTTGCTGGTTTTAGCCTGTGTTTGTTTAAACAAGTGGAAGTAACTAAAACCAAAATACAACCAAGCATAGATATAGC
>CANHHI010000004.1 GCA_947460225.1 Flavobacteriales bacterium | reverse complement strand
GCAAAATAAATCCCATGAATAAATTTTTACTTTTGGTTTTACCCATATTTTGGTCTGGGTTTTCCATGGCACTGGCTTTTTTAGAAGCCCCAATTAAATTTCAAGCGCCTGGCATCACCTTGCCTTTGGGTGTGGGTATTGGCAAATTGGTCTTTCACGCCTCGCACGTCTTGCAAATGATTTTCCTTGTTTTGCTGAGTTTGCTCGTATTGATGCAAGAAAAAATGCGTTGGCGCATGCTTATTTTGCTGTTTATTGGTGTTGCAATATGTTTTCTATTGCAGCATTTGTATTGCTTGCCTAAGCTGGATTTACGTGCAGACGAAATTATTGCCCAAAATATTTTGCAGAGCCATTTTAGCATAACCCATCAACTGTATGTTTTGTGTGAAGTATTTAAAAACATCGGTCTTTGGCTATGTGCCTATTTATCCTATAAACAGGCATAACCTGGCATCAGAGATGCTTTTATCTGCACCTGTGGTGCAGCAGGCGGTTTCATCGCTGTTACTTAACAGCCGTGTATAAGGTAACCACGCCAAAACTCAGCGGGGTGTGTGCTACTTGACTAAATCCAGCTTCTTGTAAATAGCGCACCAAAGCCATACCCTGTGGAAAAGCGGCAATAGACTTGGGTAGATATAAATACGCTTCTCGGTTGCCTGCAAAAATTTTGCCTAAAAGGGGCAAAATCATAAAACTGTAAAATGTATATAAAGGTTTGAGTAAAAAACCTTGTGGCTCTGACAATTCTAAAATAGCAAGTTTGCCGTTTTTTTCTAGCACACGGTGCATTTCAGATAAACCTTTGGGCAGGTTTTCAAAATTGCGCACGCCAAATGCTGCCATAATGCCGTCAAAACGATTGTCTTCAAAAGGCAGATTTTCGGCATCGGCTTGTTGCAAAGTAATGGTGGGGTCTAATTTTCCCCCCGCAACTTTCAATTGCCCAATTTTGAGCATTTCTTGGGATATATCCACGCCAATAATTTGGGCTTTGGGGAGTTTTTTGGCTGCGGCAATGGCTAAATCTGCTGTGCCCGTTGCAATATCCAACACCTTGTGGGTATTGTTAAAATAAGCAATGAGCTTGGCACGCCAGTAATGGTCTAAACCCATGGATAACACACGGTTTAAAAAGTCATACCTAGGCGCAATAGCATCAAACATGCCCTCTACCTGTTCTTTTTTGGACTGCTCACTGTGAGCGTTTGGTTTCACGGTATTCATACGGCTAAGGTATAAGCACAGAGCGTGCCGTTGGGTAATAAAAATGTTTTTACTTGAATGGTTTTGTCTTGCACGACAAGCAACATGGAAAAGCCGTTTTTTAGTGTTTTTACAGAGCTGATGTAAATGTCTAAGAGGTAAATGCCAGCTTGCTCAGACAGCGATTTGTACACCGCTTCTTTGGCGCACCAATAGGCTTGCAGGTATGGGAGTGTCAATGGAAGTTTTCTCAATTCCTTGTCGGATAAAAACTTGGTGCGCACATCGTGGAGTTTTTGTGCAGGATTTTCAATGTCTATGCCAATTTCAGCCATTTCTGTGCTCACAAAAATAGCGCAATACGGATAGCAATGGCTTAAACTAAAACCTTGTACGCCTTTAATGTAAGGCTTGCCACTGTCTAAATATTCAATGCCTTGAAAATCAATTCCCAGTTCTTGGTGGCACAAGGCTTGTATGGCTCGTTTTTCCAGTTGTTTTTTGGCATTGGCATGGGTAATATGTCCGTACCTAGAAAAGGTTTCTTCGGGAATAATTTGCCAAATCAGTATTTTCCCAGACTTTACGCTAAGGCTTTGTAAAAGAGGCATGTTAATGAAAAAGTTTATCCAAATTTTGGTTAATAAAATCGGCTATATGTATGCCTTGCACTGCCAGCTGTTGCGGAATAAGGCTTTTTTCCGTCATACCCGGAATGCTGTTTATCTCTATAATATACAAATCGCCATTGGCTTGCCAAATAAAATCTATGCGCACCGTGCTTTTGAGTTTGAGCTTTTGATACACATTTTTGGCAGTATTTTGCAATTTTTCTGTGTCAGCAGGACTTAATCTAGCTGGCGTTATTTCTTGGCTTTTGCCTTGGTATTTCGCTTCAAAGTCAAAAAAATCTTTATCCAAAGGCAGGGCAATTTCCGTAATGGGCAAAGCCTGTATTTCTCCGCTAAAATCCGTTACCCCACAGGTGTATTCCTTGCCTTGAATAAAGGATTCTATCAGCACTTCGTCGGAAGATGCAAAGGCTTTATCTATGGCAGAGGCAAGTTCTTGGGCGGTATTTACTTTGCTTGCGCCAAAGCTGGAACCCATATTGTTTGGTTTCACAAAACAGGGCAATCCCACTTTTGCCAAAATTTCTGTGTTTTGATAGGTTTCATTTTTGCGCAAAAGATAGAGGCTAGGGGTGAGAAAACCCATTTGTTGGAGCACCATATTGCAAAAAGATTTATGCAAAGTCAAAGCGCAATCCAACAAATTTGGGCTCACCACAGGAATGTCCAGCAAAGAAAAATAACCTTGCAAAGCCCCGTCTTCACCTGGAATGCCGTGTATCAAAAGATATGCGCCGTCAAATTTTATTTTTTCGCCCGATGAATGGATAAAACTAAAATCGTTTTTGTCCACCACCACCCAAGTGTTTTCTTCCAGGCGCACAAACCAACCTTTTTTGGTAATTTCTACCCAGTAGGGTGTGTATTTTTTTACATTTATTTGTGCCAAGACGCTTGCGGCACTTTGCACAGAAATAACATATTCTTCGGTAAAACCTCCTGTAACAACGGCGATATTTTTCATTTCTTGCATTTTTTTAAAACCAAAGTCCAAAGTTCACCCAAAAACCAAAGTCGTTTTGTCTTATGTTGTATTGTCCAAAAATTTGTATGGGTCCCAGTAAACCGTTGTAGCCCAACATAATTCCAGTATTCCAAAGGAATTTATTGGGATTTGCCCCGCCTTTTGGCATGGCTAAAATCTCAGCAATATTTGGAGAAGCCAAGCCACCTTGTGTCCAAACCGAGAAATAAACACGTTTGTAGGGTTGAGCTATAAATTCTACTTGTGTGCTGATAAAATCTTTGGTTTGTATGCGTTCTTGGTGTGCCACAGAGGCAAAGGGAATCATGCTTGCAAAATTCATATCTTGCCAACCGCCCACAGAAGTTTTATAATACCAAAAGTTGTCGTATAGTTTTTGACTCGTCCAAATAAATTGGCTTTTATTCCTAAACGAAAAATACTTGGTGCCAAGTGGTATAGCAAAATCTACGATAGCAGAAACCATTCTGTTTTCCCAAGTGTTTTCAAGGCTAGGAATGTCAAATACTTCTTTGGCGGTGGCTTTAAGATAAACGCCGTTTGTTAAAAAATACGCACTGTTTCGGGTATCTATTAAAAAATTGCCCGACAAAGCCAGCGATGCTTTCTGTTCCCGAAGGTTACTGCCCCCGCTGTCTAAATTTTTCACAAAAACACTGCCCAGTTCTTGAGAAACGCCTAAGGAGAGTTGAAATAAATTGGCAGTTTTTGCCGCAATATCCACATTAAAGCGTCCGTGCATGGCATGTTCAAAACTTTGATTGGGCTGGTTATAGCCAATAATTTGGTTGTTTTTCCAAGATTTATTTAAATATTGAACATCCATACCCGTGGATATTTTGTAATGATACGTATCCCAAGATAATTCGCCCTGTATGCGTGGGCTTTTGCCCAAACGGAAATCAAAATGTGTTTTAAAAAAGTTTTTTCTAAACAAAACCTGAAACAGAGCATAAGCCTCTGCCTCACTATCGTAATGCAATGCTAAATTAAGCTCGCCCTGTTTTTTTGCTTCGGTGTTAAAAATAAGATTATAGGCATTGCTATCTTTCCTGATTTCATAATAGGTTTGTGCAAATAAATCCGTGGTAAACAACCTATACACCACCTCGTCTAGTTTTTTTTCCGTGAGTTTGCTATTGGTATCTAGTTGTGTGAATTTTATGGCTTTTTGTGCAGACAAAAAATTCTGACTGTGCACCTTTAAATGGCTTGCCTTAAAAGGTTTAGATAAGTCTGATTCAAGACTATCGTTGGGTTTATGTTTATTGGCTGTATTTTCTATGTTTCCTAATCTTGCTTTAATTTCTTGCACAAGACTTAATCCATGCAGTTCGCCCATGGCGATGAGTTCTTGAATATTGGCTGTGCTATAAGAAAAAAAGTTAAATTTTTCCAAATTGGGTTGCACCAAAAAATCAACGCTTTTGAGGTCTTCTTTATAGCGGTCTTCGGCGTGGAAAAAAATAGTTTGTGTGAGTATATTGAGAAAAGAATTCAATTTGCGTTCAGGAAACAAATTGGTTTGCACATCAACACCAATCACGTAATCCATGCCCTTGGCACGCACTTCTTGCACGGGAAAATTATTCACAAGCCCACCGTCTGCGAGCAGTTTTCCGTCCAAAAGCGTAGGAGAAAGAAACGAAGGAATGCTAATGCTTGCCCGCAAAACCTCTGGCAGATAGCCTTGTTCCAAAACTACTTGCTCACCATTAGACAAATCTGTGGCAATGCACAAAAAAGGAATTTGAAATTTAGTAAAATTATTTTCGCCCAAGTGTTTAAAAAACAAATGGTTGAGCGTGGTGATAACTCTTTGTCCAGCACGGATAGAGTTAGGCAAATAAACTTGTTGTTTATCAAAATACAGGGTAAAAAAATACCTGTCCTCTTTGTCTTTATTGGAAAAAGAAATTCTCGCCCGTTCGTGTTTATCGTTAAAAATACCCCCCCAGTCGTATTGCAAAGCAATTTTTTCCATGTCTGTTGCAGAATAGCCCGTGGCATACATAGCCCCCAAGATAGCACCAATGCTTGTGCCACCAATGTAATCTATGGGAATATTTTCTTTTTCAAGCACTTTGAGCACGCCAATATGGAAAAAACCCTTTCCACCACCACCACTCAAAACCAATCCTATCTTAGGCGTATTGGCGTGCAAGGTGGTGTATGTTGCAAAAAGAAAAAACAAGATTCTTTTGGTCATGCGCAATTTCATAGTTTATTGTCCAAGTTTGCATCTAACAATTGCACACGAATGCGCACAGGCACAATATATGCGCCGTTGTAGCCTTCTTTTTTATATTGCAAAAGCATGCGCAGGGCATCTATTTTTGTGCGAAAATTGCCCACCCGCAAACGGTGATAAGGTTCTTTGTAGTCCAATTCAGAAAAAGGTTCGCTGGGGAATTTATTTTTAAATAAAGCCAAACTGCTCTTGGCTTTGTCGTAATCCGTGTGGAAAACCAGTTGAATTCTATAGCCCGCAATGTTTGGGTTTTTATACT
The DNA here is from genome assembly GCA_947460225.1 of Flavobacteriales bacterium. Classification (GTDB taxonomy): domain Bacteria; phylum Bacteroidota; class Bacteroidia; order Flavobacteriales_D; family CANHHI01; genus CANHHI01. The sequence continues at coordinate 22,246 of CANHHI010000004.1, read as the reverse complement.
GGTAAGATTGTTCCAAGGCATCAAAAAATTCTTTTTGTGCCACAACAATAATGTTTTTCGCCATAGATAAGGTATCCACCACAAACAAATCGCTCGTGGGGTTTTGTGCTTTTTGCCCCCACAAACATGGGTGCAGGAAAATACTCAAATACACTAAAAATAAACGCATGATGTTCTCGTAAACACTACAAAAGGACAAATATACTAAAAATAAACATATTTATAGGAAATCGAACACCTATTTTTTTACTTGCGTAAAAAGCAGTAACTTGCCATAAATTTTTAATCTCAGTTTTTATGCTAAAAGTAGAAAAAACAAGTGGTAGAGCGCAGACGCTCATGGAAATGGAGCAAAAATACAGTGCGCACAATTATCACCCCTTGCCCGTGGTTTTAGAAAGAGGCAAAGGCGTGTATGTGTGGGACGTGGACGGCAAAAAGTACTTGGATTTTTTGTCGGCGTATTCGGCGGTTAATCAAGGACATTGCCACCCAAAATTGGTCAAAACCATTCAGGAGCAAGCAGGGAAACTCACGCTGACTTCTCGTGCTTTTTACAATGCGGAATTGGGGGCATTTGCCAAGTTTTTAACAGCTTATTTTGGTTATGAAAAAATGCTACCCATGAATACGGGCGCAGAAGCGGTGGAAACTGCCATTAAAATTTGCCGAAAATGGGGTTATGAACAAAAAAGTATTGCCGAAAATCAGGCAAAAATTATTGTGTGTAGCCAAAATTTTCACGGCAGAACATCAACCATTGTTTCTTTTTCTTCGGATCAAGGTTCTAAGCAAGGTTTTGGTCCTTTTGACGGCGGTTTTGTTACGGTGCCTTACAATGATTTGCCTGCCCTAGAAAAAGCCTTAGCCGACAAAAATGTAGCTGGATTTTTGGTGGAGCCCATTCAAGGCGAAGCGGGGGTTTTTGTGCCTGATGAAGGCTATTTGCGTGGGGCGTATAATTTATGCAAGCAAAACAATGTGCTTTTTATCGCTGATGAAATTCAAACAGGCATTGCCAGAACGGGAAAATTACTGGCTTGTGATCATGAAGGCGTGCGTGCCGATATGCTTATTTTGGGCAAAGCTATTTCTGGGGGTATGCTTCCAGTTTCGGCAGTGCTTTGCGATGAACATATCATGCAGGTGATTCACCCCGGGCAACATGGTTCTACCTTTGGGGGAAATCCGCTGGCGTGCAAAGTCGCTATAACGGCTTTGGAAATTGTTCGTGATGAAAAATTGGCTGAAAATGCTAATTTTATAGGGGATTTATTTCGGGCAGGTTTGCGCAAAATACAAGAAAGACACCCGATTATTTCTGGGGTTCGTGGCAAGGGCTTGCTCAATGCCATAACCATTGCGGATAGCCCCGAGAGTGAAACGGCTTGGAATATTTGCCTTGCCCTGAAAGAACATGGGCTTTTGGCAAAACCTACACACGGCAATATTATCCGCCTGGCACCACCTTTGATTATTCGTCAAGCGCAGATCATAGAAGCATTAAACATCATTGAAAAAACTTTAATTTATTTTAACCAGTTAAAACTATGAGGAAATTACAGATTATTCACGCTCCCTCCGATTTAGGTGCTGGAAAGCGTGGCGCAGGTTTAGGGGCGCAAGCCTTATTTTTGTCTCATGCAGACATTTACTTAAAAAATAGCATCACCAAAACCCATACGCAAGAAAAAGCATTAGCCCACATACAAACAAAACCCGCCAAATATCCAGAAGCAATTTATGCTTGCGTAGATGATTTGGCAACAGCCGTGCAAAAAACCTTAGCGCAACAAGATTTCCCCTTGGTGTTTAGTGGCGACCACAGCAATGCCATTGGCACCTTGGCGGGTATAAAAAGAGCGTATCCCGATAAAAAATTAGGGGTAATTTGGATAGATGCCCATGCGGACATACATTCTTTTTATACCACGCCTTCGGGAAACCTGCATGGCATGCCCTTGGCAATGGCTCTGGGCTTAGACCATGCGCATTTGCAATGCAACACACTTACGCAAAGTCAAACGGATTTGTGGGAGCAATTTAAGCACTTGGCAGGAGTTTCGCCTATGCTCCGCCCAGAGGATTTGGTTTTTGTAGGTATTCGGGATTTGGAAAAAGAAGAGTGGCAAGTGCTTAAAGAACAAAACATAAAGTATATTAGCGTAGCAGAAGCGAGAAAGGCGGGTTTACCCACTTTGGCAAAAACAGTGCAAAATTATCTAAACCATTGCGATATGCTCTATATTTCATGGGACGTGGATAGTTTAGACCCTCGTTTTTCCAAAGGCACAGGAACGCCTGTACCCGATGGATTTGACCCCGAGGAGGTGCAAGTGTTTTTGCAATATTTTTGGCAAGACCCAAAACTTATAGCTTTAGAAGTTACTGAAATCAATCCTTTGCTGGATAAAGAAAATCAAATGGCAGAAATTGCACATGGTGTTTTATTGCCTTTGCTGACAAGTGTCTCAGAAAAAAAATATAAAGTAGCTTAACGCCAATTTCACCAATAAAAAACCTCCCAATTTGGGAGGTTTTTGGTTTATGTTGGGATTAAAAGCTAAATTTCACAGTACCTGTCCACATAATGGGTGCGCCATAAAAATAATTAGAAGACGCTCTATTGTGTTGAACCCCGTCATTGGCTTCTGTAATGTATAAATGATTCGTCAAATTGTTTACGTTTGCTAAAAGTGTGAGTTTATTTTTCCCCTTTAATGCAAAATTCCAGCCCAATTGTGCATCTAAGGTGTAATATGCGGGCAAACGCCAAGATTGTTCAGCATCTGGGGCTTGCACACTTGTTGGCGTTGTGATTCCTTTGCGATTTGCAGGGTCAAAATAAGCATATAAAAAATCGGCATAATAAGCATCTAGCGCAATAAATAAACCTTTCCAAATGTCAAATCGCAGGCTAAGTGAGCTGGTCAATTGTGCTGCACCACCTTCTTTAACTTTGCGCAAATCCAAATCTATGGTTTCAAAATTTGCGGTATTGCTTGCATTGATGATATTAACGCCCTTAACATAACTCAAATAAGACCAATTGCCCCAAGAAAACATGCCGTTAATGTGCATAAATGACAAGGGTCTAAGTTCAAAATCAAACTCTACGCCGTAATGTTGTTGACTAATACCTGGCACCAAGGTGCTGATATTGTTTACGTCTAGTTTAAAAGAACGGTCTTTCCATAAAGTATAATATGCGGTAACATGCGCCGAAAAAATGGCGTAATTGATGCCATAGCCCAATTCTGTAGCATACACTTTTTCATTTTTCACGTTGCTTGCCCAATCGTTTCGCCCGTTTAAAAAAATGTTGTTGATAAGTGGCGCATTGTTGTAATGCCCGGCATTTAAAAATAGATGATGATTTTTGTTGATGTTGTAGCCAATGCCCGTTTTTACATGATAACTCAGATAATTTTTCCAAGTTGTCAGACGTTCTGGGTCGTTATTGTAGTAGTGTAAAAAGTCTTTGCGTCTGTAGCTTTTGTTAGACAAAGAGCCTGTTAGGAAAGTAGATATGTAATCATTTTTATATTCCACTTGCGCAAAACCACCCACCCAATTGACATACCCCATGTAATTAAAGTCTATTATATCTCCATTTTTAGCTATTTTATTGGGCTGATTGAGGTCGTTATTGTCCAAGTAAAAATCACCACCCAGTAAATCCATAATGCTACGGTATTGCTGCACTTGAAAATACCGATAATCCAGCCCTCCTGTAATGCTCAGCGATTTTATGGGTTCGTAGCGCAGGCTAGACGTTGCGCCATAAAACTGTTTTTTATTGTGAATGCCAGTCATGGCAAGGAGCGATTGATAGCCATTCTCGGTTTGCACATTGTCCGTTATGCCTGTAAAATCAGATTGCCACTGACTGGGTGTAATGCCTCGGTTGTAAGATTCTATCAAAGACCAGTCTAATGTTTGACCAGCACCTCGGTATGGTTTGCGCACAAAGCCCTTGGGGTCTGTGAGTATGTTTTCAAAACCCACCGCAAAGGGGTTAAGCCCTAGATTGTTTTTGTCTTGTGCATTTGCAATGCGTGCATCGTCTTGATTCATCACCACGGCGGTTAAATAACCCGAGCCCACCAGCGCATACGCCACATTTTGCCAGCTCATTTTTTCGCTGATGTTCCAAATATAATTCAAGCTGAACAAGGGAATATGAAATGCGTTGATGTTGTTGTTTCGTGCCCCTGCATCAACAGGATTATAGAAATTCCCATGTTTTGCATAAGACGCATCGCTACCCATGATGAAGGCATGCCCGTGTTGTTGAGGCGAGCCAATGGCAGTAAAATTTAGGGTGTGTTTGGTGCCAAAAACTTTCGTTAAAGAGGCAAAATAATTATATGCAATATGATCAGTGCCTGCGACATATCCATCGCTACTGGAACGGCTAGCCCCCAAAGATAAAGCCCAATCGCCTTTTAGCATGCCTGTATTGTAGGCAAAACTCATCTTTTGGCTATTGTAATTGCCCACAGAACCCGCAACAAAGCCGTTTTGCTCAGGTTCTAAGTTTTTGGTAATAATATTGAGCGTTCCGCCCACAGCATTGATGGTCATTTTAGATGCTCCCAAACCCCTTTGCACTTGTATGGCTTTGGCAAAATCACCAAGCCCAGCCCAATTGCTCCAATAGAGCATACCGTCCTCCATATCATTGACGTGTATGCCATTGACCATGACAGCGATATTTTCTTGTCCAAAGCCACGCACAGAAATGCGGGAATCGCCATATCCACCACCTGATTTCGTGGCGTAAATGCTGGGGGTGGTTTTTAGTACCTCTACCAGTTCTTGGCTGCCTATTTTGAGCTGAATATCTTGCGCTGCCATGGTGGATACGGCAATGGGTGTGGTTCTTGGGTTGTCTATAAAATCTGCAAGCACTTCGACGTCTTTGAGCATTTGTGAGGAGCTCAGCGCAATCTCGCCTATATCTAAGGTTTCAGCGTTTAGCACGACTTTTTTTGTAATGGTTTCATAACCGATAAGCGAAATTTTCAGGGTTTGTTCGCCCTGCAAATTGGTTTTAAAACTAAAAATTCCGCCCACATCTGTTGTTGCTCCAGAGTTGTCTTCAAAATAAACGCTCGCTCCAATGACTTGGGTTTGATACTCTTTGTCTGTAATTTTTCCTTTAATAAGGGTTTGACCAAAGATAGGGTAAGCCCATAGCATAGCTAGGACTAAAAAAGAATTTTTAAGCATATAAAAGAACCTTGTGATGATATATTATTTGTTTAAAATGGATAAGCAAAAAGTCCCGCATTTGCGGGACTTTCATTTAAAAGCTAAATTTCACTGTTCCTGTCCACATAATCGGCGAACCATAGTAGTAGGAAGAGGTTGCTCGGTCGTTGTTATTGCCACTTGTTCCTTCGGAAATATACAAATTGTTGGTGAAATTATTCACATTGGCAAGCAAAGTCAATTTATTGGCACCTTTCAAGGCAATATTCCAACCGATTTGCGCATCTAAGGTGTAATAACGAGGCATGCGCCAAGATTGCGAATTATTAACTGCAGGCAATGGTTTAGTTGGATCAACAGGTTTGTTTGGATCTACTGTCAAAAATCTACCCGCTGGGTTAAATCCAGCATAATGAAAATCTGTAAATAAACCGTCCACTGCCACAAATAAGCCTTTCCAAATATCAAAACGCACGCTAAGTGCTGCGGTCAACTGCGCAGCATCAGGCACTTTCACGTTGCGCAAGTCTAAATTTACAATGGTTTGTTTGCTTGGATCATTCTCATCTACAAAGGTTGCGTCTTTCACGTAACTCTTATATTGCCAATCTCCAAAAGAAAACATACCGTTTATGCGCATAAAATGCACAGGTTTTATTTCAAAATCCAACTCTACGCCATAATGCTCTTGTGCCATACCAGGAATAACGGCATAGCCTAAGTTATTTAGCAAATTAACTTTAAACGCACGGTCATTCCAACGGGTATAATACGCATTGACATTGGCTGCAAATATTTTGTATTTCATGCCATAACCGAGTTCAGCGGCATAGACCTTTTCATTTTTTACACTTTTATTTACCTCATTGTTGTTATTGGCAAAAATAGTATTTACAAAAGGCGCATTGTTGTAATACCCACCATTGACAAATACATTGTGGTTTTTATTGATGTTATAGCCAAAACCAGCCTTCACATTGTAACCCAAATAATGTTTCCACGGTGTAGTCTGTTTAGGGTCATCATTTTTATAGTTAAAATAGTCTTTGCGTTTGTAGCTTTTGTTAGATACTGAGCCGTTTACAAAAGTAGAAATGTAGTCATTTTTATATTCTACTTGTCCAAAAGCACCTAGCCAATTGACAAAAGTCGTATTGTAATAATCCACTTTGTCTCCAACACGCACTTTTTTCTGCGTATCATTTTTATCTTTTTTATCTAGGTAATAATCGCCACCTAATAAATCTAAAACTTTTCGGTAGTGGTCGCCTTGATACGTTCTGGCGTCCAAACCACCACTAATAACCACTTGTTTGATAGGTTCATAACGCACTGTAGAAATCCCGCCGTACCAATTGTGTTCGTTGTAACTGCCACGCAAAACCATCAAAGATTGGTATTCACCATTTGCATCAACTGCATTTGGGCTAATTTTGTCTCCCCAAAGATCTGTCCATGATTGCGGTGTGGTACCTGAATTATAAGACTGTATGAGCGACCAATCCAATGTTCCGTCTGCTCCAGCATAAGGCTTATTTACCAAGCCCCTATTGGTAATATTAATAAAATTTGTTTTTTCGCTTTTTGATAATTTAGACATTCTATTGTCGGAAGTATCTATTAGTGTTCCTTGACCATATCCTCTGGCAATAGAAGCATATAGAGACGTCTGCCAAGTAATATTGTCTTTTACGTTCCAAGTATAGTTTACGCTGATATGCGGTTTATGAAATTGATTTTCAGCCACATTTTTGCCTTGCGCATATTCTGGGTTATAGTAATTTCCGTATTTTGCATAAGATGCGTCAGTACCTCTTATATTCCTCTGTCCATGCGATTGTGGCGCACCTGTTGCCATAAAAGTCAAAATATGGTTTTTGCCAAAGGTTTTGGTGAGTGAGCCAAAATAGCTATAAGATTCGTATTGCGTACCTGGCACATAACCATCGCCTTTTGAAAATCCTGCACCTAAACTCAAAAACCAGCCTTTGCCCATTTCGCCTGTGTTGTATAAAAATTTTGTTTTAAACGTGCCATAACTGCCCACTGAGCTAGACACTGCACCACCTTGCTGTGCATCTGTGGTGCGGGTAATGGTGTTGATGGTTCCGCCTACGGAGTTAATGGCAAGTTTTGATGCGCCCAAGCCTCTTTGCACTTGTTGCGCTTTGGTATAGTCTGAAAGCCCAGACCAATTGCTCCAATAAACCGCCCCGTTTTCCATGTCGTTTACAGGAATACCATTCACCATCACGGCAACATATTCTTGAGAAAAGCCACGAACCACAATGCGAGAGTCGCCAAAGCCTCCGCCTGATTTGGTGGTGTAAACACCGGGTGTAGATTTTAAAACTTCTGGAAACTCCTGACTACCCAATTTGAGTTCAATGTCCTGGGAGCTAATTGTAGAAACTGCAATGGGTGTAGCCCTTGAGCTTTCTACAAAATCGGCAAGTATTTCCACGTCTTTGAGCACTTGAGAAGTGCCTAGAACTAGGTTGCCTAAATTAACGGTTCCACCGCTGAGGTTTACTTTTTTTGTCAATGTTTCATAGCCTACAAAAGAAATTTTGAGCGTTTGCTCTCCCTTTAAATCACTTGTAAAACTAAAACTTCCGCCCACATCTGTGGTTGTTCCCGAACTGCCATCTAAATAGACACTCGCTCCTGTTACTTCGGTTTGGTCTTCCCCGTCAATCACCTTGCCTTTGAGCAAAGTTTGTCCCGAGACCGATAAAGTCCATAGCGCAGCCATGGCAAAAAAAGATTTTCTCAGCATATAAAAGAACGTATTTGTTGAATTTGCGTGCAAAGTTACAAAATTTTTTAAATAATTTTACAAACTCGCACGCAATAAATTTACATTAGTGTGCATGCCCAGCTTGTTCGCCATTTTTTAGTTTTCCAAGCAAAGCGTAAGCATTTTTTATCACGATTTTTTCTTGTTGCTTATCTTTGGCAATAAAGACCTCGGTGTATTGTTGGTTAGCAATGCCTGTTTTGACCTCTAAAATGGAAAAATGCACATTGTCCGCATGTTCTTCTGCAAAGAAAATAAATTGCTTGCCTTGAAAATCTAGTATAGCCTCTGTGGGCACAGCCAATACTTTTTGGGCATTTATAGCTATTTTTGCACTGACATAAGAGCCGAGCAAAAATTTAGACTCATCATTTTCATTCACCAAATGCCCGTGCACACGAACGGTTCTGTCCGCACCGATTTCTTTGCCAATCAAATGAATTTTTGCAGGCACGTAATTTTGCTCGCCCACAATGCTACACATAATATCTTGCCCCACGGCGATATTCGGAATATCTTTTTCATACACATACAGTTCTATGTGCGTATGTTCCATGTTTACAATCTGAAAAAGCAAATCCCGAGGATTAACGTACGCCCCCACATTGGCATGCACTTGTGTTACGTACCCCGAAATAGGCGCAGGCATTTTAACCACACGCTGTATGTCGCCTTCCAATAATTTGGGCATATCCAATTGCAACATCGCTAGTTTTGCCTCCAAACCGCTCACTTTGGCTTGGGTGGACAAATAATCCGCTTGCGCTTTTTGTAGGGCTTTTTTAGAATTTAAGTTTTTTTGCGTAAGTTCCAATTCTCTTTCGTATTCCCCTTTCAAATAATTCAGCTGGCTTTTATTTTCTAAAAAATCTTGCTGCAATTGAATGTAATCCGTGCTTTCTAGTTCAGCCATAATCTCGCCTTTCTTGACATGACTGCCTTCAATCAAATTCATGCGTTTGATAAAACCGCCATAAGGCACGGTAACGCTAATCAAGTTTTGCGGAGGCACGTCAACCTTGCCCGTTACTTGAATATACGTGCTTATATCATGTTCAGCTATTTTGCCCAATACAATTCCAGTTTGTTCAATTTGCTGGTTTGTTAATGCTATTGCTTCTGCATGCGCTTCTGTTACTTCTGTTATAATACTTGTAGGCGTACTTTGGCAAGATAATACAACTAAAAAAATACCGAATAATAAACGATTTTTCATGGGTTATGGTTTTTAAGCTGATTTTTTATTTTGATAATCTATGTACAATTTATACATGCAGGGCAATACGAGTAGCGTAAGTAGCGTGGCACTCAAAAGACCACCAATCACAACCGTAGCCAAAGGCTTTTGCACCTCGCCACCCGCAGAACTAGAAAAAGCCATGGGAAAAAAGCCCAAAGATGCCACCATGGCAGTCATCAAAACAGGTCTAAAACGAGTTTGAACGCCTTGTTCTATTCTTTTTTGCACGGGCAATACAGGTTCTTTTTCAGCAATGCGGTTAAATGCGCCCATAAGCACCAAACCATTGAGTACCGCCACGCCAAAAAGCGCAATAAATCCAACGCCCGCAGAAATGCTAAACGGCAAATCCCTGATTGACAAAGCCCATATCCCACCAATGGCAGAAAAAGGAATGGCACTAAAAATCAGCAAACTTTGTGCTACGCTATTAAAACTAAAATACAAAAGCATGAAAATTAAAAATAAAGCCAAAGGCACGGCGAGCATCAATCTTTTTTGCGCTGCTTCTAAATTTTCAAAAGTGCCACTATATTCCAGTCGATACGCAGTTTCTAGCTTTATATTTTGATTGACTGCTGTTTGGAGTTCTTCTACAACGCTTTTTATATCTCGTTCTCGCACATTAAAACCTACAATCATGCGCCTTTGCGCACCTTCTCGCTGAATTTGGTTCAAACCATTTTCCATGCGCACCTCGGCAATTTGTCCCAAAGGTATGGGTTTGCCTGTATCTGAGGTTATGTATAGGTTTTTGATGTCTTCTAAACTGGTTCTATTTTCTTTTTTTAAACGCACCACCAAATCAAACCGTTTTTCGTGTTCATACACCAAACCTGCGCTTTGTCCTGCAAATGCCATGGCGAGGGTTTGGTTGATTTCTGCAATATCCATGCCAAATACCGCAAGGGCATCACGTTTATAACGCACCACAATTTCAGGCAAACCCACGAGTTGCTCCACGTATAAATCTTTCACGCCGTCTATTTTGCCAGCGAGTTTGGCTATTTTTTCGCCATAAGCGGTGAGTTTTTCCAAATCTTCCCCAAAAACTTTCACCACAATATCTTGCCTTGCACCGCTCATGAGTTCATTGAAACGCATTTGTATGGGCTGTTGAAATCCAAAACTTGCACCCAATACTTCATCTTCCAAGCGTTCTTGCATTTTTTCAGCCAAGGTTTCTCTATCGCTGGCACTTGTCCATGCTGCTTTGGGTTTTAATACCACAATCAAATCACAGGCTTCCATGGGCATGGGGTCTATTGGAATTTCGCTAGAACCAATTTTGCCCACCACAGAGAGCACTTCTGGGAAATTTCGCATCAAAACACGTGCAGATTTCCCCGCTGTTTCTATGGTTTCCTGCATGCTGCTGCCTGTCATAAGGCGCATTTCTACCGCAAAATCGCCTTCTTCCAAAGTAGGAATAAAAGCGCCACCCAAACGGCTAAACTGCCAAAAACTAAGGATTAGCAAAACAAAAGCTATTGCAATCACTTTTTTGCTGTGTTTTAAGGCACGCAGAAATATTTTATCAAAGTATGTATAGATGAATTGCAAAGCCAAATCGGCTTTGTTGTGTTCTTTGGGTGGGGTTTTGCTCAAAAATAATGCGCTCATCATGGGCACATAAGTTAAAGACAAAACAAAAGCACCTAAAATAGCAAAACTCACAGTTTGCGCCATGGGTTTAAACATTTTGCCCTCCACGCCATATAAGGTTAAAATGGGCAAATACACCAAAAGAATAATCGCCTCCCCAAAAGTGGCACTGCTGCGCATTTGACTGGCTGCTTCATAGACGGTATCGTCCATTTCTTTTTGGCTTAATTTTAATTTAGATTTTAGGTTTTCCAAATGATGCACCACCGCTTCCACAATAATCACGGCACCGTCCACCAAAAGCCCAAAATCTATGGCACCCAAACTCATCAAATTGCCCGATATGCCAAATGCGTGCATCATAGCCACAGCAAAAAGCATAGCCAGAGGAATCACCGAAGCCACAACTAAGCCTGCCCGCCAATTGCCCAGCATCAAAACCAGCACGAAAATCACAATCAATGCGCCTTCTGCCAAATTTTTAGCTACGGTGTGTATCACATTTTTGACCAAATCCGCTCGGTCTATAAAAGGTTCAATAGAAATGCCTATTGGCAAGGTTTTTGAAATTTCAGCCATGCGTGTTTGTACCTTGCCAATCACTTCGGCGGCATTTGCGCCTTTCATCATGAGCACAATGCCCCCAACGGCTTCCCCTTGGTCTTGATAGGTCATGGCGCCGTAGCGTGTGGCGTGCCCAAAATTGACTTCCGCCACGTCTTTTATCAAAAGTGGTGTGCCGTTTTCGTTATTGCGCACCAAAATATTTTCTATTTCTTGTGTGTTTTCTATTAAGCCTTCCGTGCGGATAAACCAGGCACTTGGGCGTTTGTCTATGTACGCACCACCTGTATTTTGATTGTTTTTTTCTAGGGCTGAAAAAATTTCTGGAATACTCAAAGAAAAACTGCGCAATTTTTCTGGGTCTAAGGCAATTTCATATTGTTTGACATAACCCCCAAAACTGCTCACATCTGCCAGCCCAGCTATGCCCAAAAGCTGACGGCGTATCACCCAATCTTGCAAAGTACGCAAATCCATTAAACTATACTTGTCTTGCTGGTTTTTGGCTACTTTCAAGGTGTATTGATAAATTTCCCCAAGTCCCGTGCTTAATGGCGCAAGTTCGGGTGTGCCTAAGCCTTGTGGTATTTGGCTCTGCACTTTTTGCAAGCGTTCTGCCACCTGCTGGCGTGCCCAATATACATCAACGTCTTCCTCAAAAACAATGGTAATTACGCTCAATCCAAATCGGGAAAACGAGCGCAATTCTTCCACTTGGGGTATGGTTACCAAGCCTTGTTCCAGAGGAAAAGTGACCAAACGCTCTATTTCTTGTGCAGACTGTGAAGGCGCATACGTAATCACCTGCACTTGGTTGTTGGTAATGTCTGGCACTGCGTCTATGGGCAAGCGCATCAAAGACCACGAACCCACCAGCACCAAAAGCGTGGTAAAAAGTCCCACAAGTAATTTGTTGCGAATGGAAAAATGTAGAATGTTGTCTAGCATGGGTATTGTTCTTTATTTTATCACGCCCAGTCTCTTGCCAACTTTCACAAAAGCCTGTACGGTTTTTTCAATTTGCTCCTTAGTGTGCGCTGCCGATATTTGCACCCGAATACGGGCTTGGTCTTTGGGAACCACGGGATAAAAAAAGCCCACCACATAAACGCCTTCTTCCAATAATTCTTTTGCCATACTTTGGGCAATTTTTGCATCGTAGAGCATCACGGGTACAATGGGGTGTTCGCCCATTTTTAAATCAAAACCTGCATCGGTAATGGCTTTTCTAAAATAGCTCGTGTTTGCGTGCAGGTTTTTCATCAAATCTTTGCTTTCTTTGAGCAAATCCAAAACCTCCAAAGCAGCACCCACAATGGCTGGCGATAGTGCATTGGAAAACAAATACGGGCGAGAGCGTTGGCGCAACAAGGCTATGATTTCTTTTTTGCCAGAAGTATAGCCGCCCATCGCCCCACCCAAGGCTTTGCCCAAAGTGCCAGTTAGTATGTCTATTTTATCCATTACGCCGTGGTGTTCATGTGTGCCTCTGCCATTTTCACCCATAAAACCCGTGGCATGCGAGTCGTCCACCATCAAAAGGGCATCGTATTTTTCTGCCAGCTTTGCAATGGCGGGCAAATTGGCAATATAGCCGTCCATGGAAAACACGCCATCGGTTACAATCATGCGAAAACGGGCGTTTTTAGCCGCTATCAATTGCACTTCCAAATCCGCCATATCGTTGTTTTTATAGCGAAATCTTTGGGCTTTGCACAAGCGCACCCCGTCTATAATAGACGCATGGTTGAGTTCATCGGAAATAATGGCATCTTCTGCCCCGAGCAAAGGCTCAAAAATACCGCCGTTGGCATCAAAAGCCGCGGCATATAAAATAGTATCTTCCGTGCCCAAAAACGCCGAAAGTTTGGCTTCTAGTTCTTGGTGCAAATCTTGTGTGCCACAAATAAACCGCACCGAAGACATGCCATAACCCCTTTCGTCTAGGGCTTTTTTTGCTGCCGCTATCACTCTTGGGTGTGCAGATAAACCCAAATAATTGTTGGCACAAAAATTCAACACTTTTTTGCCATTTGCCAGAGTAATTTCTGCGCCTTGTGCCGAAGTAATTGTGCGCTCTTGTTTGAATAATCCAGCATCTTGAATACTTTGCAATTCTTGCTGTAAAAATGTTTTAAAATCTTTATACATGGTGTTTGTTGTTTGTAAAATTAAGCTAAAATGGCTTGCACGCCTGGCAAAGTGCCTTTTTCTAGGTATTCCAGCATAGCTCCACCACCCGTGGACACATAACTCACCTTGTCCGTCAATTGGAATTGTTGCAAAGCAGCAACGGAATCGCCACCGCCTACCAAAGAATAAGCACCGTGTTTTGCTGTGGCTTCCACTACGGCTTGCGCAATCGCTAGCGTGCCTTTGGCAAAACTGGGCATTTCAAATACGCCCATAGGTCCATTCCAAAGAATGGTTTTGGCTTGCAAAATAGCTTGCGTATAAGTGGCTATGGCTTTTTCGGCAATATCTAGCCCCATGTAATCTGCGGGGATTTCTAGGGAATTGCTGTGCATGGTTTTGGCATCGTTTGCAAAAGCATTTGCCACCAAGCTATCTGCTGGCAAAAGCACTTGAACGCCCAAATCTTTGGCTTTTTGTAAAATTTTCAGTGCCAAAGGCAAATAATCCGCTTCCACCAAAGATTTGCCAACTTCGCCCCCTTGCGCCTTGAAAAAAGTATAAGCCATACCGCCCCCAATAATCAAAGTATCCACCTTGGGCAAGAGTTCTTCTAAAAGCGTAATTTTTGAAGAAACCTTAGCTCCGCCAACAATTGCCACAAAAGGTTTTTGCGCATGGCGCAACACTTTTTCCAAACTTTCTACTTCTTTTTGCATCAAAAACCCAAAGGCTTTGTGCTGAGCATCAAAATACTGCGCCATTACTGCCGTGGAGGCATGCGCACGGTGTGCTGTGCCAAAAGCGTCATGCACGTAAAAATCTATGTTTTTTGTTAAGGTTTTAGCAAATGTGGCATCTCCTTTTTCTTCTTCTGCATAAAAACGCAAGTTTTCCAAAAGGACTATTGTGCCATTTTGCGCTTGCGCCAAGGCTGTTTCTACTTCTTCGCCCACGCAATCCGCCACAAACTGCACGGCAACGCCTGAAATTTTAGCCAAGTGATTTGCCAAAGGCTTTAAACTATATTGAATATCAGATTTAGACTTAGGTCTTCCCAAATGAGAGGCTACAATAATTTTGGCTTTTTTGTTCGCTAAATACTGTAAAGTGGGCAATGCAGCCTGCATGCGGGTGTCGTCTGTGATGTTTTGGTGTTCATCTAGGGGTACATTAAAGTCCACACGCACAAAAACCCTTGAACCTGCTTGAATGTCTAATGTTTCAATTTGTTGTATCATATTTTTAAAAGAAGAACTCGGTAATTAAAGGCAAAGTTACAAAAAAACACAAGCACTAGGCTTATAAAATTTAAGGTTTTTGTTATAAATCAGGTATTTAAAATAATCCAAAATATTGTCATCATGTAAAATAATTACCCATAACTTTGCCCAAAAATTCTTGTGCATTATGCTTGCTAAAATATTCATTCATCGCCCGATAGCTGCTGTGGTGGTGTCCATAGTTATCGTTTTTTTAGGCGTACTTTCTTTAAATAAATTGCCCATTGCGCTTTACCCAGACATTACCCCTCCTGTGGTGAGTGTTTCGGGTACTTATGCAGGTGCCAATGCCGCCGTTATTGAAGAAACCATTGCCAATCCAATAGAGGATAGAATCAATGGCGTTCCTGGTATGCTTTACGTAAAATCCAATAGCACGGCTTACGGGCAGTTTAGCATGGACGTTACTTTTGAAACAGGCACCGACATAGACATTGCCATGTTGGACGTGCAAAACCGTGTGGCAACTGCCATGCCCAACTTGCCAGAAGACATAAAACGCACGGGTTTAGTTACCAAAAAAACTTCGCCCAGTATTTTGGAAGCTGTGGGCATTTATACCCCCAACGGCACGTACGACATTCCATTTTTGGACAATTACAACAAACTGTACATACAAAAAGTCATTGCACGTTTGCCAGGCGTAGGCGATGCCAACGTACTGGGGCAGAATTTTGCCATGCGTGTTTGGTTAAACCCCGACAAAATGGCGGAACTCGGTATAAGTCCGGGTGATGTGCAAAAAGCCATTCAAACGCAAAATGTGCAAATTGCAGCGGGCATTGTGGGCAGACCACCTGTGCCTATGGGGCAAAGTTTTGAATACAATGTGGACGTAAAAAGCAGATTGTCCAGCAAAGAAGCCTTTGAAAAAATTATTGTCAGTAGCAATGAACAAGGGGCTTTGGTGTATTTAAAAGACATTGCAACCGTAGAATTGGGCACGGAATTTTATTTGGGTGGTTCGTCCATTCGGGCGAGCAAAGCCTCCAATATGCTGATTTCTCAAATGCCTGATGCAAATGCGCTTGATGTGGCAAAAAATGTGCAAAAAGCCATGCAAGAATTGGAAAAATCTTTTCCCTTGGATTTGGCTTGGGATATTCCCTATAACACCACTTTTATTGTAGAAGCGTCTATCAAAGAAGTGGTGCATACCTTTTTTGAGGCATTGCTTTTGGTGATGTTGGTTGTTTTTCTGTTTTTGCAAAGCTGGCGTGCCACGTTGATTACGCTCTTGGCTATTCCTGTGTCTGTTGTGGGCACGTTTGCCTTGTTTGGCGTGCTTGGGTTTAGCATCAATACCATTACTTTGTTTGCCATGATTCTCGCCATTGGCATTGTGGTGGACGATGCGATTATTGTGGTGGAAGCCGTGCAACACCACATAGACCACGACAAACTAAGTGCCAAACAGGCGACTATAAAAGCCATGGAAGAAATCAGCAGTCCCGTCATTGCCACGGCATTGATTTTGGCAGCGGTTTTTGTGCCTGTGGCTTTTTTACCTGGCATTGTGGGCGGTTTGTTTAAACAATTTGCCTTAACCATTTCCATTTCCGTATTGATTTCCGCTTTTGTTGCACTATCTTTAACCCCAGCACTTTGCGCCACTTTAATGCGAGAAAATCCCGTGCATGCGGGCGCAAAGGGTTTGTATAAATTCTTTTTTTGGTTCAATACACAATTGGATAAAGCTACTGCTGTTTATGGGAAAATTGTCAAAAAAAGCCTCAAATACTTGTCTTTGTCTATATTGTTGTTGGGCTTGATTTATTTATTCACCTTATTTTTAGCCAAAAAAACACCAACATCGTTTTTGCCCACCGAAGACCAAGGCATTTTGATGATTCACGTGGAATTGCCCCCCGCATCCTCCTCAGAGCGCACTTACGAAGTACTTAAACAAGCAGAAGCCATATTGCTCAAAAATGAAGCTATTGCAAAATTTGGTTTTCGTTCCAATGTAAATATCTTGCTTGGGCGCACCAATTCATCAAATGCTGGGATTGTATTTGTTACACTCAAAGATTGGAGCGAGCGGGCTCAAAGCAATTTGCTCGGCAACAATGCCATTGCCTATATCCAAAAATCATTAAGCGCAATTAAAGATGCTCGTTTTGTGGTGTTTTCACCGCCTGCCATTGCGGGTTTGGGCGTTGTAGATGGTTTTTCTATGATGATTAAACAGACCCAAGGTTCGGTGCAAGAGCTAGATGCCGTGCTGGGCAAATTCATAGACACCCTGAACAAAAGACCAGAAATTGCTCGGGCATTTACCGCTTTTTCCACCAAATATCCCGCCATAGATTTATCCATAGATTACGCCAAAGCAAAGCAATTGGGCGTGGACATTGCCGAAATAAATACCGCTTTGCAAAGTTTTATGGGAGGTAGTTATGTGAATGATTTCACGGCATACAACCAAAGCTATAAAGTCTATATGCAAGCCGATGAAAATTTTAGGGATAAAATAGAAAAAATCAATCGCTTTAAAGTGCGCAACAAACATGGGGAAATGATTGGTTTGGATAATTTTGTGGATTATGTATCCAGCTCCTCGCCTGTTGTTATTCCGCATTACAACACCTTGCGTGGGGTAGAAATCAACGGTTCTTCCGCCAAGGGCTACAGCTCTGGGCAGGTCATAGAAGTTTTACAAACCTTAGCCAACACAGTTTTGCCAGACAATTACAGCTATGAATTTTCGGGCACGACCTTACAAGAAGTCAAAGCGGGAAATTCCAGTGTGGGTATTTTTGCCGTTTCTATTGCTTTTATATTTTTGTTTTTGGCAGCCCTTTATGAAAGCTGGTCGGTGCCTTTTGCGGTGCTAGGCGTTGTGCCCATTAGTTCTTTTGGTGCATTTTTCGCCTTGTATTATTTGGGTTTAGAAAATAGCGTATATGCGCAAATTGGCTTGGTTACACTCATTGGCTTGTGCGCCAAAACCTCTATTTTGATTGTGGAATACTGCAAAGAAAAACAAGAAAAACAGGGCATGCCGCTTGTGCAAGCGGTTTTGGAAGCCTCTATGCTCCGTTTGCGCCCCATTTTAATGACAGCCTTGTCTTTTGTGCTTGGCGTGGTTTCTTTGGTGGTTGCCAATGGGGCAGGAGCGGCGGCACGTGTTAATTTGGGTTGGACGGTGCTGGGCGGTATGCTTGCGGTTACTTTCTTGTCTATATTTTTCGTGCCTGCTTTGTATGTGTTTATCTACACATTAACCCATAAAAAAGACAGCAATATTTAAACACTTATTAAAGTTGTGCAAAAAAATACTTCATAGAAAATGTAAAAATGTTCAAAAACAATATTAAATTTGCAATCGCTTTTGATGTGCCTTATATCGAAATTCCCTAGGGGCTTGTAATTTTAAATTACAGGTCAAAAGCATGGAGAGGAGATTTATCTCCTCTTTGTTTTTGACCTTAGTAAATTGAGAAAAGAACAAAAATATTTTACAAAAAATGTAAAAGTGTTTAGAAAAAAATTAAATTTGTAAGCGATTTGAATGTTTCCCTATTCGTGGGGTGGTGTTAAAGTCGGTTAAAATATTATTAGAGAGCAGAGAGGAGATTTATCTCCTCTTTGTTTTTGTATGAAGTTTCAAAATATTACAGTATTTTTGAGTTTTTTACTATCTTTGCGCTATGCTTTCTTTGTCAATTGTAGTGGCTCTTTTCAACGAGGAAGAATCTTTAGTTGAATTGCACGCATGGATTACCCGTGTGCTACAAACCACTGCGCTTTCTTATGAACTTATTTTTATAGACGATGGAAGCAAAGATAACTCTTGGCAAATTATTCAAAGCCTTGCCCAAAACGATAAACGCATCAAAGCCTTTCGCTTTCAGCGCAATTACGGTAAATCCGCTGCTTTGCAAACGGGTTTTACAGAAGCACAGGGCAATGTGGTCATTACCCTAGATGCGGATTTGCAAGATAGTCCAGAAGAAATACCAGCCTTGTACAAGCTCGTTGCCGAAGAACATTACGATTTGGTTTCGGGTTGGAAACAAAAACGCCACGACCCCATCGGCAAAACTTTGCCCACCAAGCTCTTCAATGCTGTGGCAAGAAAAATATCTGGCATTCGTTTGCATGACTTCAATTGCGGTTTAAAAGCCTACAAAAAAGAAGTGGTGAAAAGCATAGAACTTTATGGAGACATGCACCGCTATATTCCTATTTTAGCAAAGGCACAAGGTTTTGACAAAATTGGCGAAAAAGTGGTAAAGCACCAAGCCCGCAAATATGGCGTGTCTAAGTTTGGTTGGGAGCGTTTTGTCAATGGTCTCTTGGATTTATTTTCCGTTTGGTTTATGACACGCTTTGGCAAAAGACCCATGCACTTTTTTGGCATGTTGGGCTTGTGCATGTTCGCCCTTAGTTTTGCTTTGTTTGCGTATTTTGCTTTGGATAAATTGTGGATACACCCACACGCCAAACTACTCGCCACACGCACGGAATTTTTCGTGGCACTGGTGGGCATGATTTTGGGTGTGCAGTTTTTTTTAGCTGGATTTATTGGAGAACTGGTTTCCCGCAACGCCCACGAGCGAAACCACTACGCTTTGCGTGATAAAATTGGCTAATTCATGTTTTTTTCCATTATCATTCCCGTTTACAACCGCCCAGAAGAACTTGCCGAGCTCTTGGAAAGTTTGACAGCGCAGACTTACAAGCATTTTGAGGTGGTTGTGATAGAAGACGGCTCAACGAAAAAATCCGATGTTTTGTGCGCAGGTTTTGCCCAAAAATTGGCTATACAATATTATTTTCAAGAAAACACAGGGCAAGGTTTTGCCCGCAATGCGGGTTTCAAACTGGCAAAAGGCGATTTTTTTATCATTTTGGACTCCGATTGCGTACTGCCTAGTCAATATCTCACAGCAGTACTAAAAGGCATTGCAGCAAAAAACTTAGATGTTTTTGGTGCGCCTGATAAGGCTGCTAAAAATTTTAGCCCTTTGCAAAAAGCCTTAAACTACGCCCTCACTGCCCCGCTTTCCACAGGCGGATTGCGTGGTAATCACAAAAGCACTTATTTGCCCCGCAGTTTTAACATGGGTTTGCACCGCCGTGTGTGGGAAAAAGTTGGCGGTTTTGAAATCACAAGGCTCGGAGAAGATTTGATTTACAGTTTGCGCATGTTGGCGGCTGGATTTCAGGTGGGGTTTTTGCCCAATGCTTTTGTGTATCACAAGCGCAGAACGTCTTTTTTAGGCTTTGCCAGACAAATGCAATTTTTTGGCAGGTCAAGAATAAACGTGGCTTTGCATTTTCCGCAAAGTTTAAAATTCGTGCATTTTTTGCCCACGTTTTTTCTCTTGGGCATGCTCTTTGCCTTGTTTATGGCTGGTTTTGGTGCATTTGATTTTTTGTATATGTATGTTTGCTATGCGCTACTTGTAAGCATAGACGCATGGACAAAGGAAAAAAACATGCGCATTGCCCTTTATGCTTTGTGGGCGGTTTTTCTGCAACACAGTTGTTATGGCTACGGATTTTTAAAAGATTATTTGCGTTGCAAAATTTGCAAACAACCCAATATTGCCCATGAATATCCCAAATAAATTGCCCATAGACCCTTCTTGGACTTTGTTTTTAGACCGAGACGGCGTTTTAAATAAAAAAATAGATGAATCCTATATTTCAAAATTAGCAGATTTTGAACTTTTTGATTTTGTGCCCGAAGTGCTTGCCAAGCTGAGTGCAGTTTTTGGCAGAATTGTGGTGGTAACCAACCAGCAAGGCATCGGCAAAGGTTTGATGAGCGAAATGGATTTGCAGATTTTGCACGATTTTATGTGTGAAAAAATTCAAGCAAGCGGCGGTAGGATTGACAAAATTTATTTTGCCCCGCAACTGGATAATAAACAGCACAATTATTACAGAAAACCAGGGGTGGGCATGGCTTTACATGCAAAAACAGATTTCCCAGAAATAGATTTTGCCCGCTCTGTGATGGTGGGCGACAGCTTTACCGACATACTCTTTGGCAAAAAAATGGGCATGAAAACAGTTTGGATACAAGGCAATCCAAATGCAAGCGAAAAAGCAGATTTTTTATTATCTTCGCTCTCTGAATTTCCAGCATTATGTGGCATTATTTAATTGTTTTAGCTTTTATAGCGAGTATGAGCGTTTGCAAAGCGCAGGATAAAAATGCGAAAATCACGTATTATCCAAACAGTGTGCAAAAAAAATGGCAAGGGCAATACGAAAACGGCGTGCCCACGGGCGAGTTTATCTATTATTATCCCGATGGCAAAATCAAAGGCAAAAGTGTGTATAGCCAAAATGCACAAGTGATGCACAGCATATTTTACCACAATTTCCCAACCATTGCGGGCGTGGGGGAGTATGTTAAAAACCCAAATCCAAAAACCCAAGAAGATGTTTATGTATTGCAAGGACTTTGGCGTTTTTACGACAATGCTGGACGTTTGATTTCAGAAGAAAATTATCTGTTGGGCAAAAAAAATGGCGAGGAAAAAATTTATTACAGCAACGGGCAAATCTCGCACCACAACCAATGGCAAGACGGGCAAAAAGCGGGTTGGTGCTTGGAATATTTTGACAATGGGCAACTCAAAGAAAAGGCTTTTTGGCAAGATTTAAACTACCAAGGCGAGGTTTTGCGCTATCACCCCAATGGCAAATTGCAAATGCAAGGCAAATATGAAAACGGCGTCAAAGAAGGCGTGTGGAAAGTTTTTGATGATAACGATACTTTGGAAAATACGTATCATTACCGCAATGGCTATGTTGTAGAACCTAAACCAAAATAATAAAATATGGAAGCAAAAGATTGTAACGGCAATTTGCTCAAAGACGGCGACACGGTTAGCGTGATTAAAGACTTAAAAGTGCGTGGTTCTTCATCAGTTATTAAGCGTGGCACGGTGGCAAAAAATATCCGCCTAACCGAAGACCCCGAAGAAATAGATTGTAGAATAGACAAAGTCGCCATGGTTTTGAAAACCTGTTTTGTAAAGAAAGCCTAACAAATTTTTGGGAAGTATTTAAAATTCTTTTATCTTTGTATCATCTTTTTTAGCGATAAATATCAACCATGAACTTACACGAATATCAAGGTAAAGCCATTCTAAAAAGTTTTGGCGTAGCGGTGCAAGAAGGCATTGTGGCAAATACGCCAGCAGAAGCCACAGAGGCAGCAAAAACTTTGCAAGCGCAAACAGGTACAGGGTGGTTTGTGGTAAAAGCACAAATTCATGCTGGCGGTAGGGGCAAGGGCAAAGTAACAGAAACAGGTTCTCATGGCGTGGTGCTGGCAAAAAGTTTAGACGAAGTGCCACAAAAGGCAAAAGATATTTTGCTGGGACATTTGGTAACGGCGCAAACCTCTGAAAAGGGTAAAAAAGTAAATAAAGTACT
>CANHHI010000003.1 GCA_947460225.1 Flavobacteriales bacterium | reverse complement strand
GGGTTTTAGTGGAAGAGATGCAAGTGGAGTTAGAGCTTTTACAGACGCAGGCAGATATGTTTAGCGAAGAAGAGGCGCAAGAAAAATCCAAAGCAATTGTTACAGCTTACAATGCACGCATTCAAGCGCACCCATTGATATTGGAAAGTGAAAAGGTAAAGTTTTATCAAGCTACTGTAACCTTAGATACCATGTCTGATGTATTTAGGAATTGTTTAGTTTGGATAGTGAAGATGGGGCATTTAGAGGGTTTTGGTCAAGTGTAGTAAAATGGTTCAAGAAGATAGTGTGTTGGGTTGTGAATATTGCCATTAAGGTTTTTGTTTGTATTCCGGTTGCAGGATTGGCGGCTGGTGCAGTGGCTAGTATATCAGACCCTAATTCTTCGGCACCTGGATTGATGTTTAATACCGTTCAACAAAGTTGCTATTGGGCAACCAATTATGTAACAACAAAAATTTGTGGGTAAAATTTAAATTATAAATGATTATGCGAAAAATTATTCTTTTTACAGTATTTAGTTTTGTATCAATGCTATCTGCACAGCACCCACTCAAATGGGAATTTAGATTTGGATTACATTTTACCCCTTTATTGAATTATAAAGACGGTTTTTTTGATAAATCTTCTTTGCCAGCGGGAGGAGGTAATGGGTTTATTTATGTTGAACATACTAAATTGCCTTTGGCATTTCGTTATGCTTGGGATGTTACCAGCATTTTATCTATCAAGCAACAAACAGATGAAACGTCTTTGACTTTGACAGAAAATAAAATGTTGATAGATTTTAGATTGTTTCAGTGGCATAAAGAAAAGTATTGGTTTGCGTTGTATGTAAATACAGGTGTTGCGAGCTCTTCGGTATTTATGCAGTATAAAGAAAATAAAGACGATAAATTAAACCGCAATATCAATATTATTTCCCCTGTTTCTGGCGTAAGGTTTCGCTTAGAGAAATTACAAGGTACGGCTTTTGTTTTAGATGCTGGTAGTTTTTCAAATTTGATTTCATTTGCCCATCAATACGATGGCAAAGGCATTTGGAATACACCTAAAAATAGTCAAACAGGCATTTCGTTTGGTTGGCTACAACATACCCATTTGGATGCAGGTTGGTATTTAGGCAAAAAGCAAAGAATGGGTATTTTTATAGGTATTCACCATAATTACATCAATTATCATTCAGAAGGCATTAGACTAAGCAAACATGAAGTTATACCTTCTGTAAAATGGGCATTTCGCATATTGCCTAAACAAGAAAGTTAATACAATTCGCATAAGCAATTTACTATCAAAATTTGACTGGGCAGACGGAAGCCTGCCCTTTTATTGCAGGCAAACCCTGCACGTTTTCTGACTTCGGCAGGCGTTTTTTCTGTTTTTATTTGGCATTATTCAGAGGTCTTGCCATGGCAAGACCCTACGGGCATGGTATTTTTTGGAACTGTTACAAACCTTTCCCTACGTTTTGCCTCTGCATCGCCTGCCGAAGGCAGAATAAAACAGACAATGTCTGCGGTTAGAAACCGTTCTCTACGTTTTGCATGTGTTTTACATGCGCCTTACTTGGAAATAATAGCAAAACCCCTTTGAAATGCCACGCAAAAATCGTACATTTGTAAAAAACTACAGTTTATGAATACCAGAAAAGTATTGGCTTATGCTGCGTATAAAGCAGACGAAAACTTAAAACCTTTTGACTTTGTGCAAAGGGATTGTCAAGACAAAGACGTAGAAATAGAAATTTATTATTGTGGGGTGTGCCATTCGGATATTCACCAAGCACGCAACGAATGGGGCGGTTCTACGTTTCCCATGGTGCCAGGGCATGAAATTATCGGCAAAGTGATTGCCGTGGGCGGTGCGGTGAGCAAATTTAAAGTTGGCGACTGGGCTGGCGTGGGCTGTATGGTGGATTCTTGCCGGGCTTGCTCGCATTGCAAAGCCCATGAAGAACAGTATTGCAAAGAAGGTGTTACCTGGTCTTACAACAGCATGGATAAAATCGCAGGGCGACCTACTTATGGCGGTTATGCCACGCATATTATTTGCACGGAGGCTTTTGCACTCAGCATTTCCAAAAAATTTGAAAACAACCTAGCCGCTACGGCACCGCTTTTGTGCGCAGGCATTACCACGTTTTCGCCCTTGAAAAAACTAGGCGTTGGCAAAGGCAAAAAAATAGGCATTATTGGACTTGGCGGTTTGGGACACATGGCTGTAAAAATAGCTGTGGCAATGGGCGCAGAAGTTACGGTGTTGAGCACTTCGGAAAATAAAAAAGCCGATGCGCTAAAATTGGGCGCACATCATTTTGCACTCACCACAAAAGCGGAAAATATGCAAACACTCGCAGGCAGTTTTGATGCGATTTTGAACACAGTGTCTGCGCCGATTGATTACAATGCGTATTTAAATTTGCTAAACATAGGTGGCACTTTGGCGGTAGTGGGCATACCTGCTGAGGCTGTGCCTGTAAATCCTGCCATTTTGGTGATGCAAAGAAAACAGATTTTGGGCTCACTCATTGGGGGCATAGCGGAAACGCAAGAAATGTTGGATTTTTGTGCCGAAAAAGGCATTGTGTCGGATATAGAAATAATCAAGGTGCAAGCCATCAATGAAGCATACGAGCGGGTGTTGAAATCCGATGTGAAGTATCGCTTTGTGA
Source organism: Flavobacteriales bacterium (assembly GCA_947460225.1). Lineage (GTDB taxonomy): Bacteria > Bacteroidota > Bacteroidia > Flavobacteriales_D > CANHHI01 > CANHHI01. Next base: position 30,462 of record CANHHI010000003.1, on the reverse strand, counting down.
TAGATGTCAAACAGTCGGATATGTCTAAATAATAAAAATGGAGCGTGTAAACGCTCCATTTTTACCTTAACTTCTAAATTCCGTTATTGCTTATCAAGGCTGTACTTGCCTGCACCTGTAAAAATCAAGGTGAAGTAACCCACCAGATAGAGCAACACGAGTTCGTGGTGGTCGGTAGCGATGGAAAATTGATACACCAAAGCCCAAATAACGAGTAAATTCATAAAAAGGGCAAAAGCCGCAAACCGTGCATAAATGCCCAAAATCAATAAAATTGAAAATACATTTTCCACCACAATGGCAGAAATTAAGCTCATGGTAGAACCAATATGCAAGGGGTCTGGAAAAATGTCTTTCATGGCACTAAAATCTGAAATTTTGTGCAAAGCATGTTTGCCAAGCATGGCAAAACTGATAACTAGACGCAAGGCAAGCAACCCTAAGTCTGTACTTTTTGGAATCATATCCAAGTTTAGAATTTTTTTAAGCATAATTATTTGGTTTTAGGGGTTACTGTTTTGTATTCTTGATAAGTTTTTTCAATATTGAGGTCTTGTATCATCTCAAAAAGCGTGTGATTGCGGTATTTTTCCAAGTCTTGTTTAACTTTTATTTTTGTTTGCGCCAAATCTAAGCCTTTGTTTACCGCTTGCCTAACACTTTTTTGCAAATCTTGAAAATAGACAATAATATTATCCAAAGCCTTTATATCCGTGGGATAACCGTGTCCAGAGCCAATTTGCGAATCGCTCGCAAGCATCTTGCGCAAAACCTGCAAAGATTTTAAAAATTCATCTAAACCGCCGTACGTAAGCCAAGGCATGCCCACCACTTTGCCCCCAGAAGGAATAGAATTTCCACCAAAGAGCACTTTTTCTTTAGGCAGATACACAAATAAATTTCCATCGGTTTGGGTGCGCCCTGGGTAAATAATTTCCACCTGTTTATCGCCCAAATCAATCACGGTTTTGCTCACAGCTTGCCCGGTGATTAAAATATCGGCAGGCGTGGGTTGCATTTCTGCCACGTCTTCTTTGCGTGCACTCAAAGTATATTCAAAAACCCTATCTTCTTCAAAATGATTTTGTATCATTTTTTGGGCATTTTCATGTTGAATGATTTTGGTGCCATTGTTGATGATGCGAAAACCTTCCGCAACAAAAAATTGATTGCCAAAAGAATGGTCGCCATAGTAATTGGTATTGACCACATACAAAATAGGTTTATCCGTTTTTTCTTTGATAAGTTCTATCAAATTGGTGGCAAGTCTTTTGGTTTGCTGGGCATCTATCACCAAAACACCTTTTTCGCCAATCACATAACCACTAGACGTGCTCACCTGTAAGCCTTTTTCGCCACGCTCAAAGGCATCGTCGGCAAAAACAGCAAACACACCAGGCGCAAGTTCTTTATCAATTAAAACCGTATTAAACGTGGAATACACTCTATTTGGGTCTGCGGGCAAACGAGAAGCCATGGCTTTTTGCACAGCAGGACTTTGGGCAGATAAAATACCTGCCAAAGCCATTGGCAAGATTATATTTTGTTTAACTAACATATTCTATAAGATATTTTTGAAGAACATATAGAAACCCACAAGGGCAAAACCAATAAAAATCAAACCAGATATTTTATTCATCATGTTAATGGCGTTTTCAGATAAACGCTTTTTGAACAAGAGCAATACACTTATAAGCAGCAACCAAAAACCCATGCACGCCAACATAAATCCTAGCAATATAAACACAATATCCCTAGTCATATCAGCTTGAAATTGCACCAAACTCATAGCAGCTAAGAATAAAATTAAAGTAGCTGGGCTGGACAAAGTAAAGAAAAAACTACTCAAAAAGTTTTTCAAAAGACTAGCCCGCACTACTTTTTGGGCATCCAAAGTGGATGACTTACGCAGGTTTTTTACACCCAAGTAAGCCAAAAACAAAGAACCCAACACTTGGGGAATAAACCCGTACTGGCTAGTAAATACAGTAATGGTGCCAAGACCCAAAACTGCAACAAGTGCGTACAAAGAGTCTGCTAAAGTTATCCCTATACTGGTAACCAAACCATGTCTAAATCCCTGATTTAAGGTGCTATTGATACACAAAAAAGTAGCAGGTCCAACAGGAATGGTTATAGCTAAACCCAGTATAAAAGATTGAAAAAAAATATCCATAAAACTAAGCATTTAAGGTTGCATATTTTAAAGAACCTGTTAGTTTATTAAAACAATTCGTAATGGATATAACCAAAGTTAAATCCACAATTTGCTGAGAAGTAAATGTTTGTTCTAGCTGTTTATGTAGCTCTTCATAACGCTCTTTTTGATTTATGGTTACAGCATGAGCATATTGCAAAGCCCATTTTTCTTGCTCATCCAAACACATAGCATCTTGATAAACATCCATGGACACAGCATCTATTTTCTCTTGAGAAATACCATGCTTTTGGGCATCTTTCACGTGATAACCTATGCAAAAATCGCAGGCATTTATTCTGGAAACAAACACTTCTGTTAAAATTGCCAATTCTGCAGGTACAGAAGAATTTTTTAAACTAAAGTAAGTAGCGTATAATTTATCTACTGTTTCTTTGGAAAGACTGTGGTACTGATTAGGTGTCATATTTAAATAATTTTAACAATTTCCGATTTATCAAAGCGCACTTTGTTATACGTCGCATTCTTGTCTTGGGCACTTCGATAACCAAAAGGCACAACTAATTTAGCGGTATAATTTTTATCTATGTGTAAAATTTCATTGTATTTTTCCGCTTCAAAGCCTTCCATAGGAATGGCATCAATCCCAAGCATGGCTGCTACTGTGAGAATATTGCCCAAAACGATATAAATCTGATTGGCATTCCAAATAAAATTTTGCTCGGCACTCAAACTTTGTATAAAAGACAGCGTAATGGCTTTAAAATTTTCTCCAGCATAATCTGTTGCCCCATTTTCACCTATAATTGCCATCGCATTGGCTTTTCTAATTTTTTGAGACACCGCAAGGAAACGGTCTAAATGCGCCTGGTCCATCGTTTTTTTGCAAGTCAGCACCAAAAGATGCGAAGATTCTGCTACTTGTTTTTGCCCGTAGCTCGCAAGTACAAGTTTTTCACGTAGTTCAACGTTTCGCACGTCTAAAAATTGCCAAGGCTGTAAACCAAACGAAGACGGTGTAAGCACAGCGGCGTCTAAAATGTTTTGCCAAATAGACTCTTCTATTTTTTTGCCCGCATCAAATTTTTTAACCGAATATCGCCACTGCAAGGCATCTAAAATTTCTTGTGGTTTCATAATTATCTACTATATTTGCATACAAAGTTAAATGAAAACAAAGCGACAAGCAAGTAGGGATTTTTTATGCCCTAAGGGATAAATTAAGCACAAATGAATTTTTAGCATGATAGAAACACCAAAAGAAACAGAAAAAAATTTATGCCCCATGGCAATCACTTTGGTGATTATTGGCGGAAAATGGAAATTGAATATTTTGCATTTTATTGCCAAAGGCGTACATAGACCCAGTGATATAGAACGAAATATTAAAAACATTAGTCGGCGTGTTTTAAGCAAGCAAATACAAGAATTGCTCGCAGACGGGTTAATATACAAGCAGGTACATAGCGTGATACCGCCAAAAGTGGAATATTTTTTAACAGACTTTGGCAAAGAACTATGCCCGGTATTGGAAAGCATGGAAAAATGGGGCATAAATTATTTGTTGAAAAATCCAAAGGTTGCCGAAAGGTGCTAACAGCGTAGAATTATTATAGATAAAAACATGAAGAAATTGATTATCGGTATCGGTTTGTTGTCTTATGGCATTGCAAACGGCGCACCGCAAAAAACAAAGCCTATGATAAAAGACAGCACAAAAATTTTGGTGGTCTTTCATTCTGAAAACGGAGGCACTTTCCAAATGGCAAAAGCCATAGCTGAAGGCGTAGAAAGCATAGCCGATTGCAAAGCTATCCTAAAACGAATTCCTGACCAAACCAATAAAAAACAGGCTTGGGATAATTTGCCTGTTGTGCAGGTAGAAGAATTACCCATGTACCAGGGGATAGCATGGGGAAGTCCCGTGTATTTTGGTGGTATGAGCACGGCATTTTCAGCCTTTCTCAGCCAAACCATTCCACTGTGGTCGGAACAAAAATTGGCGGGAAAACCAAGCACCGTTTTTATGTCCGCAGGCAGTGGCGCAGGCAAGGAAACAGCCATGTTATCCGTTTGGCATGCTTTGGCATCGCACGGCATGTTGATTATACCAACGGGCATGGCAGGTATGGCACAGGTGGATAAATCCGTTCCACAAGGCAATAGTCCTTATGGCACAAGCAGTTTAGCAGGTGCAGGTGGAGAAAGACCTTCTGCTTCTGAATTGTATTTAGCTCGCTTACAAGGTGCACGTTTGGCAGAAATTGCCAAAGCCCTGCAAGGCATCAATCCAAAGATAAATGATACAAGCGAAAAACCCAGCAAAAATCAAGAGATTGAAGCACGTTTGGAAAAAATGAATATCACTTTACCCCAAGTTCCTGAGCCTGTGGGGAATTATCGCCCTTACACCATTGTGGGCAAATTGGTGTATATCAATCAAATTGGCTTAAAGGAGGGAAAACCTGAGTTTGTGGGCAAAATTGGCAGAGATATTTCCGAAGCGGACGCCATGCAAAACACAAGAACAACGCTGTTAAATGTTTTGGCAGTGCTCTACAAAGCCACAGACAATGATTGGCGTAAAGTCAAACAAACCGTGCAACTCACGGGCTTTTTCAACACAACGGAAGATTACCAAAACCACGCCAAACTACTCAATGAAGCCTCGAATTTATTGGTTGCTATTTTAGGAGATAAAGGCAAACATGCCCGAGCAAGTTTGGGCACAAGTTCTTTGCCTTTGGGTGTTCCTGTGGAAATTCAAGCAATATTTGAACTAGAATAAATAAAACTAAATAAAACATAAAAAAAATCGGGCAATTGCCCGATTTTTTTGTTTCCTATCCATTTTTAGCTAAACGCCTTTTTAATTTATACAAAAGCAAATACATCACCGGGACAATCACCAAAGTCAAGAAGGTGGCAAACACCAAACCGTAGATAATCGCCTCACTCATGGCACCAAAAAACAATGCGTTTTCTCCGCCCAAATAAATATTGGCATCGTAATCCGAAAGCCAAGTCAAAAAGTTAATGTTAATGCCCACTGCCATAGGTATCAATCCCAAAATGGTGGTAATTGCCGTGAGCAGTACTGGGCGCAAACGTGTTGTGCCTCCTTTGACAATGCAGGCTTTCATATCAGATTCCTCCAAATATTCGTCAGATGACAGCCCAAGTTCGTCCTTGCGTTTATTCACCAAAACCTGCGTATAGTCAATAAGCACAATGGCGTTGTTTACCACCACACCTGCCAGCGAGATAATCCCAATCATGGTCATAATGATGATAAAGGGACGCTGGAAAATCACCAGTCCAAGCAAAACCCCAATCAAACTCAAAACCACCGCCGACATAATAATCAAAGGCGTGGAAATAGAATTAAATTGCATCACGATAATTAAAAACACCAAAAATACCGCTATCAAAAGCGCAGTGCTCAAAAATTTCATCTCCTTGGCTTGCTCTTCTTGTTGCCCCGTGAATTTATACATAAATCCATCGGGCATGGTATAACCCGACAAGGTTTGTTTGATGTTTTGCACAACCTCATTGGCGTTATAACCCTCGCTAACTTGCGATTTCAAACGCACCAAACGCTGTTGATTTAATCTATTCACCGCCGAAAAACTGGAAGTCTTTTTAGGGGCTTCCAAAACGGCACTCAAAGGAATACTCAGCAATTTACCCGTAATTTGGTCTCTAAACACAATTTTTTGGTCTAAGAGTAAATTTAAATTGTATCTATCTTCGTCTTGATAGCGCAAATTCACATCATACACCTCTTTGCCTTGTTTATAGGTTGAAAATTGACTACCAAACAAAGCCGTACGCACGTGATACGCAATCTGCTGGGTGGATAAACCCAAAAACCGAGCTTTTTCCCTATCTATATGCAAAGGCATTTCAGGACGGCTGATTTCTATATCCATTTTTAAATTTTCTATACCCGCAATGTTTTTTTGCCCAATATAGCCCAATAAATCATCGGCTGCATCTAAAATATCTTCATAACGGCTACCCGCATGCCCACGCACCTCTATGTTGATAGGCGGTTCTTGCGGTGGTCCAGAGCGGTTTTTATCCACAGCAATTTTTATATCCGCAGGAAAAACACCCACCAAGGCATGGCGCAGTTCTTTCATCACCTCGCCTGTGGACACGCCATTTCTGTATTCAAACTCTGAAAAAGAAACCGTTAAACGTGCCTTATTGGGCGTATCGTTGAGGGCAACGCCGTCATTGGGATCGGAAGCTCCTTGCCCAACTTGCGCAATCATAGACTCCACAAAGCGCAAGGTGTCTTGGGTTTTTGCGTTTATGCCATATACATCTTTGTATTTGCCAAGCACTTGCTCGGTAATATTTTCCACCTGACGGGTGATATTGTTCATTTGTTCAATATCTGTACCCATCGGCATTTCTATCAAAACATTGATATAGGTTGGTTCATTGACTGGGAAAAATTCAACCTTAGGGGTGAAAACGCCCAAAAGCACAAAGGACACAAAAAGCAAGGCAAAAGTGCCCAAAGTAAAACGCCTTGGATTTTTATTTTTTAAAGCAAACCGCAAAGTTTTTTGATACGCATTTTCCAATTTTGGCAAAAATTTATTTTGGAAAGCGTAAGATTTAGGAATTAAAAAAACCTTGTTGAGATAGCTAAACAGCGCAAAAAGCACCATTAGATTGCCCACCGTGCGCCAGCCTATCAAAATAAATACCAAGCCCAAAACCACCAGTATCCACAATTTTTTGCTGGGTTTTGTTTTTTCTGCTTGTTGCGCACTCGATGGCTTCATAAAATAAGCCGCCAAAGCTGGATTGATAACCAATGCCACAAAAAGCGAAGAACTTAGCACAATAATCAAAGTAATGGGCAAGTATTTCATAAATTCCCCCATAATGCCTGGCCATAATGCCAAGGGAATAAACGCCGCCAAAGTGGTGGCTGTGGAGGCAATAATCGGATAAGCGACTTCACCTACGGCACGTTTTGTGGCAGAAATTCTGTCCATGCCTTCATCTAGCCAGCGATAAACGTTTTCCACCACCACAATGCCGTTGTCCACCAGCATGCCCAATGCCAAAACCAAAGAAAACAAAACCATCACGTTGAGGGTAATGCCCAAACTGCGCAAAATCATAAAAGACATCAGCATAGAAAGTGGTATGGCTACACCCACAAAAAGCGCGTTGCCCAAGCCCATAAAGAACAAAAGCACACCAACCACCAAAAGCACACCCAAAATAATGGAATTTTCCAAATTGCTCACCTGCCCTCTCGTGTTTCTGGAAAGGTCGTTGGTGAGGGTATAACTTAAATCTGCTGGCAATTCTCCGCTTGACCAAATATGGCGCAAAAGCGTTCTGATTTTATCAGAAGCCTCCAAAAGATTTTCGCCAGAACGTTTTTTCACGTCCAGCATCACCACAGGTTTTTTAAATTCCCTTGCAAATGAAGACACATCGGCAAAGGTGAATTTCACACGGGCTACATCTCGCAAATAAATGGGTTGCCCCTGGTGTTGCTTGACAACAATATTTTCAAAATCTTTGGCGTCTTTTAACTCTGCGTTAATGTTAATAGCTCTGCGAATACCTTGGTCTAAAAGTTCACCGCTAGAAATATTAACATTTTCCGAGCGCACCGCATTTTCTATGTCCGTAAAACTTACATCACGTGCTGTGGCTTGTGCAGGGTCTATTTCTATAAGTAATTCTTTTTTCTGAACGCCTCTTATATCTACTTTGTTGATTTCAGCGAGTTCTTCTATGCGGTCTTTCAAAAGTTCTGCATAATCATTGAGCTGTTCTGCGCTATAATCCCCCGATAAGTTAATATTCACAATCGGCATCTGCGACATATCCGCCTCAAAAATCATAGGCTCCATGGGCAAATCCCTTGGAAATTCCTTTTTAGCCCGAGCCTTGTCCACCGCATCTTTAACCTTGCGCAAACCCTCGGAAATAGGCACTTTATAGTCAAATTCCACTTTAATAGACGAAAAGCCTTGCACCGACTGGGAAGATACTTTTTTTACGCCTTTTACGGTATAAATTTCCTTTTCAAAAGCCCTTGTGATTTTATCTTCCACCATATCTGGGGAATAGCCAGGGTAAGGCGTACTCACATAAATTTCTGGAATAACAATTTCCGGAAACGCTTCTTTGGGCATAGACGTATAAGCTATCAAGCCCCACAAAAACACCAAAAAAGTAATGAGGTAAACCGTTTTGTTGTTGTCCACTGCCCAAGAAGATAGGGCAAATTCTTTATATTTGGTTTCTTTTTGCATGATTAGTTATCCATTTTTACTTGCAAAGCCTGTCCTTGTCGGATATTTTTAAATCCTTTTACCACCAAAAGCTCTCCTGCTGTAAGCCCTTCTAATATTTGTTGATTTTGCTCGTATTGCATACCCAATTGCACCGCTCTTTTTTCGGCTTTTTGCCCTTCTGCCACAACATACACATAAGCATTGCCTTTGTTGTCTTGTTGCACGCAAAAAGAAGGAATCACCAGGGTATTTTTTTCTTCAAAATCTTTGATTTTGGCTTTCACAATCAAATTGGGCACCAAGCGTTTGTCTTTTTTCAGCGCGATTTGCACGGTAAACGTTCTGTTGTTGGGGTGTATGTATTGCCCTGCGTGCGTTACTTGTAAGTTTTCAAACTTGGCTTGCAAGGTTGGCACAGAAACCTCAGCCAAAGCACCTTTTTCTATGCGCCCCACATAAGACTCGCTCATTTCAAATTCAGCATAAATATTATCGGTGTTCACCAAACGAAAAGCTGGCATTTGTCCTGCATTGATTTCACCTGCACGGGCATAAATTTTATCCACATAGCCAGAAATTGGCGCAGTAACAATAGATTTTTCCCTTTGATTTTGCATGGCTTTCAATTTTTGCTGTACACTTTCAAAGTTATTTTTAGCCGTTTTATATTCCAAAAGCGATGCAACGCCTTGATCGTGTAGCGATTTTTGTTTTTCATACGTGAAACTGGCAAATTCAAAAGCACTTTTCAGTTCTTTGATTTGTTGGTCTATGATGTCTGTTTCCATGCGCATCAGCACCGTTCCTTGCGAAACCGCCTGCCCTTCTTTCACTTCTATGCGCATCACTTTACCCGGCACTTCGGCAAAAATTTGCAAAGTCTGTTTGCTTTCCAAACTGCCTTGGGCATCTACAAAATGCTGAAAAGTACCACGCTCCACTTTTTGTGTATAAACCAAAGCACGGTTATTGGTGTTGGTGTCCAAAGCCGTCAGTTTTTCTTCTATTTCTTGCAAAGCTGTGCGCAAGCGTTTTTGCTCGGCAATCAAAGCCGTTTTATCCTGTTGTTCTGTTTGATTTTTTCCCGTGCAAGATGCCAGCAAAAGCAACAATAAGAAAGGATTTAAAAATTTAGCCATGTTTTAGTTATTTATATTTTGTTTTAAGTTTTCTATTTTAGTTTTCGCATTGAGCAAAGCCAAAAGGCTCTGGATTTTATCGCTTTGTGCCGACAAGGCTTGTTGCAAAGCCTGTGTATAATCCAAACTGTTGGCAGTACCTGCATTAAATTTAAGCTCTGTTTTGCGCAAAATCTTAGTGGAAAGTTCTACATTTTGCAAAGCATTGGTATAAGACGCATAAGCAGAAGAATAATCCGTTAATGCTTGTTGCATTTGCAAATCAAGTTGTTCGCTTGTTTCTTCCAGCTGCAATTTAGATTTATCCAGGTTTATTTTGGCTTTTTGTATGGATATGATTTTATTGCCACTAGAAAAAATAGGCAAACTCAAATTCAAACCCCATGCAGTTGCTGAAAACCAACCTTGTCTTTGTCCAAAGTCAAAATTTTGCGTGTTTTTGGCATAAGTATAAGCACCAAAAGCCGATAAATTAGGCAAAAAAGCAGTTTGGTATCTCAAACGATTTTTTTTCTGCAAGCGCACTTGTTCAAAAGCTGATTGATACAAGCCATGTTCCTCCACTGAAAAAGGCATTTCATACCAAGATGGCGCATCTTGCACGGCTAAATCCCACATCAATGCTAAACTATCTTGAAAAACCAAGGGTGTATGCAAAGGCTCTCCCATTTGAAAGTTTAACATTTTATCACCTAATTCTCTTTGAATATTGGCTACATACAAACTATTGCGTATGCGGGTAACATTCAAAAGCATTTGGTCCACGTCCGTCTCTTCTATCAAGCCACTGGCGAGTACTTTTTTCAGGTCTTCCAACATTTTTTCCGCATTGCTCAAATTACTTGCCAAAACAACAATGCTCTCTCTTGCAGCGAGCGTGGCATAATACGCCATGGAAACAGCATTTAAAGCCTGGTGTTTTGCATTTTTTTCTTGTCCTTTTAAAAGGGCTTCGTAAGCCTTTGCTGCCTGCACCGCAACAACATAATTGGCATCAAATAGCAGTAAATTAGCCGAAACATTGGTATTAAAGCCATATTTTGTACCAAACTTGACAGGAATAAACTCACCGGGTTTATTAAGTATTTCTCCTGGCAAAATTTGTTCAGGCAAAGTAATGTTATCGGTAAAACCAGCCTTGGCTTGCACATTAAACAAACCTTGCGTTAAGGCTTCATATACTTCTTTGTGTGCGGCAAGTCTGGATAAGGCAGTTTGTCTCAAAGCCAGGTTATGGGCGAGTGCTTTTTGCTTTGCGGTTGCTAAATCTAGCCTTAAAGTATCCTGCGCATGCAGAAAGGTACTCATTGCAAATAGCAATAAAAACAAATTTCTTTTCATATCTAAAATGGAGGGCAAATTTACTATTATTCTTGATAACTCCAAAACTTTTTGCAAAACAAAATGTGCCTATATTTTTTCGTTAGCCAGAGCAAAATTAAATAATTTTTTTATATTTGCCGACAAGTTTTATTTTTATGCGATACACATTTATTTGCGCACTCTGTTGCTGGATTAGCATGACTTATGGGCAAACTTGGCAAACCGAAGGAGACGCCAGTGCAGTTGTTTTAGCCGATGAACAATTTTCAGCAGGCTCCACCACAGGCGTGGTCATTTTTCAAAAAATAAACGCCCCGTACGCACAAAAAATACTCGCCCAATGGGCTTGGCAAAAAACCAATGGGGCTTGGGCAGGTAAAAATATTTTACTGTTTTTTATCAGCACAGAAAAGCCTACACTGAATAATTTCTCCAATAGCAGTATTACAACAAATCAAAAAAACAAGCATCTGCTTTACTTTGCTGATGGCTCGCAAACGGGTAGTAATGCACCTGAGAGTTATATGGTGTTAAACGGGCAAAAAGCAAGTGCTAAAACCGAAAAAAACAACATCAATACGGATTATAGCATTGCTTTTGAAAAAAATCATCACAAATTTTGTTTGACACAAAGCCTTGGCAATGCGCTGGCAAATCCAATATGCGCTGAAATGCCTTGCGGAAAAGACCCTTTTGAAAAAGAAACAGCATTTTACATCGGGTTTTACATAGCCACAACAGCAAAACACACTTTTTCCGTGAGCAATTTTGCCTTTCAAAGCCTGGACAACAACACCGAAAATCCTTGCAATATTGTTGAGCCACCCATTGAACCGCCTATTGACCCTATAATTCCCCCAAAACCAGAGCCCAAGCCCATTCCATTTGGGGCTTTGCGCATTGCGGAATTTTCCGCTTCGTCTAGCACAGCACTTTTGCCCGAATACGTAGAAATTTACAACGCCAGTGGGGATAGCATCAACTTAAAAGGCTTGCAAATTTCCCGTGCGGCGTCTTTGGGCGGTTCGGAAAAAAGCATAATACTACAAGAAGATACATTTTTGCCCCCAAACTCAGAACTGGTTTTAAGCGCAGATGCACAAATACTCCACCAAGATTTTTTTGTGCCTTTGGACAAAATCGTGAGTATTCCGCAAAAAATAGGCATCACCTCATCGAGCACGAATTACATGTATTTGCGCAACAACAAATCCGAAGAAATTGACGCCATTTATGGCTTGACGGGCTCAGCCGATGGCTCCCAAAATTTAATCAACTTTGCGGTAAAAGGCTTTGAAACCGACAATTACCAAAATAGCAAAGCCATTAGTCCGGGCGCAAGAAACCCCATGTCTGTGGATACGCCAGACGAAAAAGCCTTGCGTCTAAATGATGTGTTTTGGAAAGACAGCAAGACGTTGGTTTTGCAATTCAATAGAAATGTGAACAGACATAAGCTTTGCCCAAAAAGCATAAGCCTGCAATACCAAGACCAAATCAGCACTTGGGGACAAAACGCCAAAGAGGCGCACCATGAATTGAGTTTTATTTTTGCCAATGCCGTGGACACCGGTACATTGTTTTATTTCAATACGGAAGCGATTTTTGCCAGCAACGGCAAAACCTTTCAATTGGAAAATTTTGCTTACGCCAGAGGCGCAAATACAAAACAAGGGGAAATTTTGCTCACGGAAATAATGTTTGCCCCACAGGGAGATGCCCCAAAATGGCTAGAAATTTACAACCAAAGTCCGCAGGTGCGCAGTTTGCAGAACTTAAAAATTGGCTATCGCTACAGCGGAGCCATAAAAGGCACAGAAATTAAAAACAATTACAGCATTTTGCCCCATCAATATTTGGTTTTAACCCCAGACAAAGAGAAATTTTTACAATTTTATCCCCAAGCAATTCCAAGGCAGGTGATTCCTTTTGCTTTGTCTAGCTATTACAGCAGTACCAGCGGTTTAGTTGCGCTTTTGGGTGCTGATTTTGATGAAAAAAATCCAGAAAATGGCGTATGGGAAATTTTGCAATACGAAGACAAAATGCACCACCCTTGGCTGAAAAATCGCAAAGGCGTGTCTTTGGAACGTGTGCGCCTAGACTTGCCTGCTGAACAAACACAAAATTGGACTTCTGCATCGGCAAAGGCAAATTACGCCACGCCAACGGAGCAAAATAGCCAGCACCAAAGTGAAAAAGCCTTAAATTTTGGCTCTTGGGAATTGGAAAATCCACTTTTTTCCCCAGACGATGATGGCTATAAAGATTTGCTCTTTTTACACTACAAACTAGAAGACAGTCAAAGCATGGCAGATATTTTGATTTACGACAGCAAAGGCTTACTCGTGCAAAAATTGGCAGAAAATGTTTTGCTAGGCAATTCAGGCACTTTTATTTGGGACGGTAAAAACCTGCAAGGCTATAAAGTTTCTGCGGGCATGTACATTATTCAGGTGCTTTTGCGCAATCCCCAAAAAGGCACACACAGTTTCAAAAAAGTCTGCACCGTAGCCGTCAAACGGGCATAATTCGTCTTAATATGCCTTCGGCAAAAAAAACTTGCGTGTTAGCCAAATGGCGAGCGTGCTCAATATACCTGCCAAGCACCAACCGCCGAAAATATCAAAAGGATAATGCACCCCCAAATACGTACGGCTATATGCCACCAAGACTGCCCATGCAAGCAAAACATAACGCATTTTTTTGTCCAGCAAATTGCCCAAAAACAAAGCTACCACCATGGTATTCGCCGCATGTGCCGAAACAAAGCCAAAAGCCCCTCCCCTATAATCTCGCACAGTTTTAATCCAAGTTAAATCTGGGTTGTGCGTGGGTCGAGGTCTTTGGATAAAATTTTTAAATACATTGCATATTTGGTCGGTGCAAACCAAAAGCAAAACCAAAACGCCCAAAATTTTAAGCAAATTTTGCCAGCCATATTGTTTGTAAAGTAGCCACAGCAAATAAACATACAGAGGAATCCAAACAACATTGCCACTCACATACCAAAAAACCTCATCTAAAAAAGGCGTATGGGGTGCGTTCAATACACGCAAAATCGTTTCGTCCAAGTGCTGCAAAAAATTTTCCATATCTTTTTAATTGTTGATAAACAGACGAGTGCCGTCAAAGTAAGTATTGTATTTTAGAAGTCTGCGATTGGGATTTTTATCGCTATACCCTAATATTAAATTATAAGTTTCTTGGTTGCAGGGGTCTTGCACGCTCCAAGTATTGCCGGGCACAAATTCTAGCACACAACCTGCAAGGGAAAGTCTGTCGTAAACCAAAAATTCCAAATCTGAATTGTTAAAAACAATCAAACCCTTTTGCCCAGCATTGGGATAATAAATGCGCCCTTGTGCATACGATAATTCTGGATAAAAATTCACATCAAACTGCACCTGAACAGGCACATAAGGGTAAGCCGTGTCTTTGTTGCAAGCAAAGCAAGTAAACAAGCATAAATATAAAAATGTTCGCATAATTTTTTATCAAAAATAATAAAAAAATGCCCTAAAAAATCAAAGCATAAAGAGATTTCACTAACTTTGTCTATAAATTTAGTACAACTGAGCTCTGATAAATTCTGGGCGAGGTTGTTCTTTTTGATTAAATAAAACATTTACGCTATGTCTATTCATTATTACACCAAGGAAGGACTTGAAAAATTAAGAGAGGAACTCAAACATTTGGAATCCGTTCAAAGACCACGCATATCCGAGCAAATTGCAGAGGCACGTGATAAGGGCGATTTGTCCGAGAATGCCGAATATGATGCTGCCAAAGAAGCGCAGGGTTTGCTGGAATTGCAAATTTCCAAGCTCAAAGAAATTATTTCTTCGGCAAGGGTGATAGACGAAAGCCAATTGGACAATTCCAAGGTTTTGATTTTGTCTAAGGTGAAAGTGCGCCACAAAACTTTGGGCAAGGAATTTCATTATACGCTGGTTTCGGAAAAAGAAGCAGATTTAGCCAGTGGCAGAATATCCATAGATTCGCCTATCGGCAAAGGTTTGCTGGGTAAAAAAGTGGGCGAAGAGGCGGAAATCAAAACCCCAAATGGTTCAGTATTTTTTGAAGTGTTAGAAATTTCTAGGGCATAAATTATGGCAAGCATTTTTTCAAAAATTATAGCAGGGGAAATTCCTTGCTATAAAATTGCCGAAAACGAGCATTTTTTGGCATTCTTGGACGTTTTTCCCTTAGCCAAAGGGCATGCGCTGGTTATTCCCAAACAGGAAATAGATTATATTTTTGACCTAGAAGATAAGCTGCTGGGTGAGATGATGATTTTTGCCAAAGGCGTAGCAAAACAATTAAAACTCGCTATCCCTTGCAAGAAAATCGGCGTGGCAGTGGTCGGTTTGGAAGTGCCTCATGCGCACATTCATTTGGTGCCTTTGCAGAGCGTATCGGATTTGGATTTTTCCAAACCCAAACTCCAATTGAACACGGAAGAGATGCAAGCCATACACGCCAGTATTCTTAAAAAATAAAACGAAAACCAGTAAGGTCATGGCATGACCGCAAGCATAACCTATTTTAATCTACCCTAGGCAGGCAAGATAAGCAAAAAATTACAAAGGGGCAATTTTGCTTGTCTATGGGTTTTTTTGTGTGAAAATATATTTAGGTGTTTAACAAAATTAAACCAAAAAACCTTAATTAAATGTAAATAATCGGCATGATGTTTTCTCTTTCTCTACATTTGTTGCCATAACGATTATTTATGAAAACCAAACAAATTCTATTTGGTAGTTTGCTTGTTCTTACTGCTTTTGCTTGTAGCAAGAAAAAAACACAACACACCCAAACTGCCGTTGCAGAGGCTAATCAAAGGCTCTCCTTGGGCAATGGCTATGCCGATAAATTGCCTGCCATTGTGCCTTTAACAAGAGATCCTTATATTATTGGAGACCGCATTGAGCTAGTAAAAAGCACTTATAAAGATGCGGACGGCAGTTTTGTGGAGCGTTACCAACCACAGTTTAATTTTGTGCCAACCAACACGCTTACTTTGCGGATTTATTATTCCAGCAAAGCACAAGTTGGACACGATGCCGTAGATGAAACCGCAAAAACTCAGCTTATTCTATCGGCACAGGAGTTTATACGCCGACTGTACATCAGCACAGAGCCTACGGATTTTGAAGATGCAGACTTTTTTGGCTTTTTGGGTTGGGTCGTAGAGTTAATTGATGAAAAGGATAACCCAACTTTTTTGACTACTTTTTTAACAGATGAACACCCACATGCCATAACAAATAAAATTCAACATTGGTTAAATTTACAGCACAAAAATCATAGCGGTTATTTGTCTATGATAGTAGCTTTCAAAGCCCAAACACGTGATGCTGGCGATGAAGTTGATATTTGCTATGAAACTGATGATAACGGAGGGACTGATCCAAATCATATCACAGGCGTAACCAAAACAGGCAAAAATAATATATTTATACGCAAAAGAACAATTGCTTTGGGGCGTTCTTTGCAAACGGTCGTGCACGAACTTGGGCATGCCTTTTCTTTAAAACACAGCACCAAACGAACAGATATTATGTATCCACACCTTTCTGGGGATAGAATTTTATTTTTAAAAGAAAATTTAATCAAAGTTAGACAACACATTATAGCAGAAAGCTCACCAAGTGTTTTGTTGAATGCAGAGAAAACGCAACGTCTCAATCCATTGCTCATAAAAATAAGCCATGAAAAAGAATTGGCACAGATAGGTATTGAAAGCCCGTTTGATACGCATGAATTAAGTGGTGACATTGTTTTATCAAACAGCAATTGGAAGCCTATACGAGGTTTTATGGGTGTTTTGGACGGAAAGGGTTATGCTATTAAAAATTTAATCATCAATACCAATGCCCTGGTGTCAGTGGATAATGTTGGTTTGTTTAGCGAACTCACACAAGGGGCAACAGTTAAAAATGTAAACCTTGTTTTTTCTAGCGTGGTAGGAACAGGCGAAAACACAGGCGTTTTGGCAGGATATGCGGAAAATGCCATCATTGAAAAAGTAGGCATTAAAAATGCGCATGTAGATGGCAAAGAAAACACAGGGGCTTTGATAGGTCTTGCTCTTAAAACAAGCATTAAAAATAGTTACAGCGAAACAGGGCATATTTATGGCACCAAGCAAGTTGGTGGGCTTGTTGGTCTTGCGCAAGATGCACAAATACAAGATGTATATGTGTCTGCTGGACTAGTTGCTGGTGGGGCAAGCGTTGGCGGTGTGCTTGGCTATGCCATTGAGCGTACAATGCTAGAAAATGCTTATGCCTCCAATATCTTTCAAGGGTCTTTATTGCGTTATGCAGGTGGTATTGTCGGGTATGCCAGTGGCATTTACCCCATAAGAAACACCTATTATGTCAATAAACCTCAGGTTTCGCAATTTTTGAACAACAACGGCACGCAAATAAATATCAGTCAAATGACCCAAAACGACTTTATTGGCTTTGATTTTTCAAGTACTTGGAAATGGCAAGGCGTTGGTAAATTCCCAATATTAAACTTTTAATAATAACAAAAACGCAGGCATTTGCCTGCGTTTAGTTTATTTTTTCAAATACGCTATATTCCAAACACCTATGCTTAGGCGTTCTATGGTTTCTTTTCCTAGGTTTCTTTTGGTCAACCCTTCGGTATAAACTGTTTCCTCTTTATGAGTTATGCCATTAAAATATAAATTGCTTTCGGAAATACTAAAATGGTTCTGTTTTGTGTAATAACGTGTTCTGCAAATATTACTGCTTGCGTAATCTTGCTTAATTTTCTCAATGATGTCATAATCCTCGCTTGCTAAAAACCAATTCTTCATTGCATCAACGGCTGGTTTACATTCTTCTGGACTTTTTATTTTTTCAATACACTTATCTTGTATGTAGTAGATCTCATGCGCATTGCCCTGGTCTTCAACTTTTTTCTTTGGTTCTTCAAAGGTCAATTGTTTTGTGATAAGCCCTGCAGGATTATTTTGCAAAGTAGCATATACCAAAGAAATGCTTTCTGTGCGTGTGTCTAAGCTAGACCAACTTTTCTTGAACCTATTGCTAAGCACAACATTTTGCTCCCCCTCAAAAGGTGCAATTTCCCAAGTTGTCCCAACCAAAAGCGGTTCTAAACGTAGCTTTTCCTCTTTCTTTTTACAGGCTAACAACGTCAAAAGCATCAATACTGTGCCAAGTAATTTTATTTGCATACTAGATAGATATGCCACAAAAGTAATCAAAAAAAATCAAACGCTTGAAGTTTTTAAGAAAAAAGTCGTTGTGTTCAGGGAGTAACCTTGCCTGCCCTGCACGCAGTGCAGATTGAAGCATCTCTGATGCCGGACGATGTCTGTTTTTTATTATATTTGCAGTCCAGATGAATAAAAATAACTATAAACCAAATACAGAGGATTTTGTTTTTGGTACACGTGCGGTTTTGGAAGCCATAGAGGCTGGCAAGGAAATCAATAAAATTTTATTGCTCCGTGGTGGGCAAAATCCCCTTTTGGCAGAGCTCAAAAAACGCATTCAAGAACTTGATTTGCCTTTTCAGTATGCGCCCGAAGAGAAATTTCAACAATTGGCAAGAGGCAAAAACCACCAAGGCGTTTTGGCTATGGTCAGTCCTTGTGTGTATGAAGATTTGGAAAATTTGGTGCCAATTTTGTTTGAACAGGGCAAAACGCCACTTTTTCTGTTTTTAGACCAAATCACGGACGTGCGCAATTTTGGTGCTATTGCGAGAAGCGCGGAAGTTTTTGGCGTTGATGCTTTGATTATTCCCCAAAAAGGCGGTGCGCTGGTAACCTCCGACGCCATTAAAACCTCTGCGGGTGCTTTGCATAGATTGCCTGTGTGCCGAGTGAATTTCCCCGATAAGGCATTGAAATACCTTAAAG
The DNA here is from genome assembly GCA_947460225.1 of Flavobacteriales bacterium. GTDB lineage: Bacteria > Bacteroidota > Bacteroidia > Flavobacteriales_D > CANHHI01 > CANHHI01. The sequence goes on along the minus strand of CANHHI010000003.1, from coordinate 11,652 downwards.
AAAGCGGATTTTTTGTGGTGGCATGCACCGAAAAAACGCCAAAACATATCTCCGATGTCAAATTAACAGGTCCTTTGGTGATGATTTTGGGCTCCGAAGATGAAGGCATCTCACCAAAACACCTGGAAATAGCCGATGCAAAAGGGAAAATTCCCATGCTAGGTGGCGTTGGGTCTTTGAATGTGTCTGTGGCAGCTGGTATTGCGCTATATCAAGCACAAGAACAGCGCAGTAAAAACGCTTAAATAGTATTATCTGCGTTTGGAAAAATAATGCTGGGCTTAAACTTTTTTGCCTCCTCAAAATCCATGCTGGCATAAGACATAATAATCACTTTGTCTCCTTGTTGGCATTTTCTTGCGGCGGCACCGTTTAAGCAAACAACACCTGAGTTTTTTTCGCCTTTAATGACGTAGGTATCCAAACGTTCGCCGTTGTTGTTATTGACTACGGTTACTTTTTCGCCTTCTATTAAATTGGCAGCAAGCATCAGGGTTTCGTCTATGGTAATGCTGCCAATATATTGCAAATTGGCTTGGGTGATTATTGCCCCGTGTATTTTAGACTTTAAAACTTCTATGCGCATCAGTATTGGTCTATTTGTTGGTCTAATTGTGTCAAAAAATGTTTGATTTTTTGTAGGTGTTCTTGTATTTTTACGTAGTTTTCTGTAGTTTTATCTGGGGTTTGCAATCTTTTTCTTGCTCCCTCTAAGGTATAACCTTCTGTTTCCACCAAGTGATGCACCAAGCGCAGTTTTTCAATATCCTGTGCCGTGTAAAACCGATTTCCTTTGGGGCTTTTGCTTGGACGCAAAAACGCAAACTCTGTTTCCCAAAAACGAATTTTGGAAGGGTTTATACCAAATTGCTGGGCAACTTGGGTAATTGTAAAAGTTTCCTCAGCCATATTTTTATCACCAATCCACAGCATTTTCATGCCCTAAAATGATATAACTTACACGTTTAATATCTTTTAGGTTTGTTCCGCCCGCATAAGAAATAGAACTCTGCAAATCTTCTTGCATTTCTATTAAAGTATCGTTCAATTTGCCCTTAACAGGTTCCAAGATTCTTTTGCCTTCTACATTTTTACGGGTACCTTTGTTAAATTCAGATGCACTGCCGTAGTATTCCTTATAGAGCTTGCCATCTACCTCCACCGTCGTTCCAGGAGATTCTTCCAGTCCTGCAAACAGCGAGCCCACCATGCAAAAAGTTGCGCCAAAACGAATGGATTTGGCAATATCGCCGTGTTCTCTAATGCCTCCATCTGCAATAATTGGCTTTGTGGCTACTTTTGAACACCATTTGAGTGCAGAAAGTTGCCAACCGCCTGTGCCAAAACCTGTTTTCAAGCGTGTAATACACACTTTGCCTGGTCCTATGCCGACTTTGGTTGCATCTGCACCCCAATTTTCCAAATCTATTATAGCATCAGGCGTGCCCACGTTGCCTGCTATTACAAAAGCCTCTGGCAATAAGGATTTGATGTGCGCAATCATTTCACGTACGGGTTCGGAATGCCCGTGCGCTATGTCAATGGTAATATAGTCCACATGCAATTTTTCTTTGGCAAGGGCGTTAACAATGTCTTTGTCGGCTTGTTTCACACCCAAAGAAATAGACACAAACAAACCTTTTTGGTGCATGTGTTTTACAAATTCCACCACGTCAATATCAAAGCGGTGCATCACATAAAAATACCCATTTTCAGCTAAAAATTGGCATATTTCTTCATTGACCACTGTTTTCATGTTGGCGGGCACCACAGGAAGTTTAAAGGTGTGTTTGCCCAAGGTTACATTCGTATCGCAGGCTTTTCGGCTATCCACAATACATTTTCTCGGAATTAAGAGAATGTTTTCGTAATCAAAAATTTTCATGGTTTATAATACAAGGCAAAGATAATCATTTTTTCACTTGATAATATTTGCCTGGTAAACTTTCTATGACATTTTCTATTTCCAACTCAAAAAGTATAGTGGCTAGGTCAGAAAAATCAAAACCCGCTCTTTCACTCAATTCTTCAATATGCAGTTTTTCTTTTTCCTGCAAAAGATTGATAATGGCTTGTTGTTCTTGAGGATATAATTTGTTAATTTTTTCAGGAATTTTTACAGTTTCTTGTGATTTTTTAACTTTTTCTTGCGCATTTTTTGCAATTCCTAAACTTTCCAATACTTCTTCTATGCGTGTAAAGCATCTGGCTTTATTTTGTGCAATAAGCGCCAAACAGCCTTGCGAAAGTTCATCGTCCAAACGGGCAGGCAGTGCAAAAGTTTCTCGGTTGTATTCGCTAGATAAGCGAGCGGTAATCATGCCTCCGCCGTCTATGGCACTCTCTATAAGTATTGTTGCTTCAGAAATACCCGCCACAATCCTGTTTCTAAGGGGAAAAGAATACTTGGAAGCTGGAAATCCCCAAGGAAATTCCGTTAAAACCGCACCTTGCTTTTGCATTTTTTGCGCAATTTCTCGGCTGGAAACGGGGTGTATTTGCTGTAAACCATGCCCTAACACGCCAAAAGTGGGCAATTCTGCTTCTAAGGCGCACAAATGCGCATGTTGGTCTATGCCTTGTGCCAAGCCACTGATAATATTGACTTTGTATGCAGATAAGGCTTGCACTATGTTTTCGGTTTGTTTGATGCCGTAATGACTGGCTTTGCGGGTGCCTACAATAGAAATATTGGCTCTTTCGTTTAACGTCGCCAATGTTCCTTTATAATATAAAACAATTGGCGCATCAGGACAATGTTTTAAAAATGAGGGATAATCTGCATCGGCAAAACAAACCGCTTGAATGCCTTGGTTTTTTATGTGCTGGAACTCTTCTTGGGCTTTTTGATATGCCAATGCCACGTTACGCTGCCAATCTTCGTCTGCCACAAAAGGTATTTTGCCGAGAATTTCCGCCAAATCCGCCACGCTTGCGTTTAAAACAAGGTTTGCGTGCTCAAAATGGTGTAGCCATTTTATTATTGTACAAGTGTCAATGCCTTTGGCTTTTAAAAAACCAAGTGCCAAATAGTCTATTATTTCTGTATGCATGTTAAAATTTTTTGTGTAAAAAAATCCCGCTCTAATGAACGGGAAATGGAATATGTTGTTAAAGTACTATTTTAAAATCAGTGCATCTTTGCCAATCAATTTGCCTTCTGCCCAGATTTCAACCACATAAGTGCCTTTTGTCATCGGCTCGTAAGGCGACCAAAATACACAAACATCTAAAATTTGATTTCTGTATTCCACACGTCTTTTTTCCGTGTAATTCACACTAGAACCTTGTTGTGTTTGGAATTTCTCTGGATTTCCTGCGCTTGGGTTTAACACATTGCCACTTGGGTCTAATAAACGCATAAATACGTCCCTTTCACCAGCTTCGGCAATTTTGTTTTCCGCAATCACAAAACAAGCCTTAACTGCATTGACTTTAGGTGCTTTATTGGTAGGCGACTGTTTGCTAGAACCCTCTTTCACACGCAATCCAGTGATATTAAAATCATAAGCCTGCAAAGTAGAACCCGCATCAACTCTTTTTTTCAAAGAATCTCTATCTTTTTTCAAAGTTTCGCCTTCTTCTTTTAATACCTCGTTTTGCTCGGAAAGATTTTTGTTGTCTGCATTTAGTCTTTCATTTTCAAGTCTAAGCGCCTCGATTTCTGCACGGTAATCCAAAATAATTTGGTCGTAAGCTTTTACTTTGTCTTTCAGGGACTTTAAAAACTTTAAATCTTGTTGGTTTCTTGCAAGCTCTTTGAGTTGTTTCTCAATCAAAGCCTTTTGCTCTGCAATTTTTGCTTGCAATTCCGCATTGTCTGTTTGCATCAAGTCAAAATCGCCGAGTGCTTTTTCTAAATCTGCACGCAAAGTGGTTTGTTCAGTTAAAAGCATTTCTCTTTCTACTTGAAGTTGTTCCATTTTAGCGTTGTTGCGCATAAAAAAGAAAAACGTAATTAAATTGGCAAGCACCAAAATAACCACAAAGACAAGCATCTTTTTTTCCTTAGATGGTTTATTTTCTCTATGTTCCATGATATAATTATGACATAATTTGGGGCAAATATACGTAAATTTTCAATGATTTCTTTTTATTTCGTAAAAAATATTTTTATCCTTATCTTTGCTCAAAAATACGTGCCAATATGTTTAAAAAAGTACTTTTCTTGTTCTTGATAGGTTTACATGCTTGTGTTATGCCTAGCAAACAAGAGCAAGAAATATATCAATGCAAATTACACCCAGAGGTTCAATCATCAAGCATTGGTGTTTGCAATATTTGCGGACTGTCTTTAAAAAAAATAGAGCCTCAAATGGATCCTCCACGCTTGGAATTGGCTTTTGAAATTCATGAAAAAGATACTACGGGTTTGTATTTGCAATTGTTTGCTGGCGAAAAACCCATCTCTTTGCAAAAAATACACGAACATGCAGCTCATGTAGTGCTTACCAGTACAGACTTTTCTTATTTTGAATACTTGCACCCAGAAAAAGATGCCAATGATAGATATGTTGTACATTTTTCTAAAAAAATAGAAAACTTGAATAATCATCATGTTTTTCTGTATTTTTCAAGGTCTGCTGAAAAAACAGAATGGGTGCATGCTGTTTTGGGAGAAAAACAATCAAACTCTAAGAAAACCAATTGGCAGTTTAACAATAATTTGTCCATAGGCGATGTGCAAGTAAATATGATGCCTCAGTATCAAGCGGATTCTAGTGCTAATCCTTTTTCTTTGCATTTTTCTTTTACGCACTTGGCAGATACCTTACATGCCCAGCATTTAGATGATTACCTAGGAAGTAAAGCCATTTTAATTGCGGTATCTGAGGACATGCAAGACTTTTGGATACAGGAGCCTCTGCCCGCTGCCCATCAAATTGCTTTTGAAACGCCTTTTTTGAAAAACGCCAATTATAAATTATGGCTACAATTTTTGCATGATGATGTTTTTTACACGGCAGATTTTCAGGTGCAAGCAACTTATACAGCACCAAAATTCTTTTGTCCCATGTATTGCGAAGGAAAAAAACGCTATGCTGTTTTTAGAACCTGCCCTGTTTGTAAAATGGATTTGGTAGAAAAACCCTAAAAACCGACATCTTTGGACTTTTGAAAAAAAAAATGTAATTTTGTCCATTCAAATAAGAAATTATTCAGTTATGCAAGTTATATTAGGAACTTTGGGACCTTGGCAGGTTGTCTTAATCATTGCCGTTGTTCTTTTTATGTTTGGCGGAAAAAAAATTCCCGAACTGATGAAAGGCTTAGCTAATGGCATTAAAGATTTTAAGGATATAATGTCTGGCAAAGAGGAAGAAAACAAAGACGAAAAAAATAAGCAGTAAAACCATATTATGCGTTACATAGAGCATTACAAAAACTACCAAACGCTCCGCAATGATTTAGACAAAGGTGTTTTAGCTTTGCGAGATTTGGTGGGCGAATATTTACTTGAAATTCAAAAACGGCAATCGCTTAACGCTTTTTTGGCAGTTTTTGCCGATGAAGCCCTACAAAAAGCCGACGATATACAGCATAAAATACAGCAAGGCACAGCAGGAAAACTAGCTGGTATGGTCATTGCTATTAAAGATAATATTTGTTATCAAGGGCATGTGGCGAGCGCATCTTCCAAAATGCTTGAAAAATTTGAACCCCTTTACACCGCAACCGTTTTGGAGCGTTTGCTCGCAGAAGATGCCATTGTGATTGGTCGTTTGAACTGCGATGAGTTTGCTATGGGTGGTTCTAACGAATACTCTGCTTTTGGGGTGGTTAAAAATCCCTTAGACGAAAGCAAAGTGCCGGGCGGTTCTTCGGGCGGTTCTTCGGCAGCAGTGGCAGCAAACCTTTGCTTTGCCTCGCTGGGTTCTGATACGGGTGGTTCTGTGAGGCAACCAGCCGCTTTTTGTGGCATTACGGGCTACAAACCTACTTATGGCTTGTTTTCTCGTTGGGGCTTGATTGCTTATGCTTCGTCTTTTGACCAAATTGGTTTGGTAACCAAAAGCGTGCAAGATGCAACTTTATTGACAAGCATTATGGCTGGCTTGGACCAGCACGATGCTTCCATGTCGCAGATAGCGCATGCGGTAAATCCTTCTATGGAAAAAGGCTCTTTGCAAGGCAAGCGCATTGCGTATATTAAAGAATATGTGGAAAATCCAGCTTTGGATAGCCATATCAAAAAACAATTTCAAGAGACTTTAAACCGCCTTGTGCAAGAAGGGGCGACTGTTGAATCTGTTGATTTTGCTTATTTAGACTACATGGTGCCTACCTATTATATTTTAACCACTGCCGAAGCCTCTTCAAACTTATCCAGATATACAGGCGTTCATTATGGACATCGTTCAGAAAATGCCAAAACCTTGGAAGAAGTTTATGTAAATTCTCGCACGGAGGGTTTTGGCGATGAAGTAAAAAGACGCATTATGCTGGGTACTTTCGTGCTTTCCCATGACAATTACGAAAGTTTTTTCATTCAAGCCCAACAAGTCAGAAGGCTAATTACAGAAGACACATTAAAAATATTTAAAAATTATGATTTTATTGCCACGCCCACCACGCCTGGCACCGCTTTTGGTTTAGGGGAAAAGAAAAACCAAGATCCAACGGTTTTGTATTTAGAAGATATTTTTACCGTGCATGCAAATTTATCGGGGTTGCCAGCCATTGCTATACCGATGGGCAAGCACGATAACGGTTTGCCTACATCTTTTCAGCTTATGGCAAAACCTTTTGACGATGAAAAATTATTGCATGTCGCACAAACGGTTCAAACGCAAATTTTTGGCACTTCATTATGAAAAATATACGCAACTTTTGCATCATAGCGCATATAGACCACGGAAAATCAACTTTGGCGGATAGGCTTTTGCAAACCACCAAAACCATCACCGACCGAGAACTCAAAGCCCAGACTTTGGACGATATGGACTTGGAACGTGAAAGAGGGATTACCATTAAAAGTCATGCCATACAAATGAACTTAAAACTCAACGGCGAGGATTATGTGTTGAATTTGATTGACACACCAGGACACGTTGATTTTTCTTATGAAGTTTCCCGTTCTATTGCCGCTTGCGAAGGTGCTTTGCTTTTGGTGGATGCCGCACAAGGCATAGAAGCGCAAACCATTTCCAATTTATACCTGGCTATGGAACAAAACTTGACCATTATCCCTGTGCTCAACAAAGTGGATTTGCCAAGTGCCATGGTAGAAGAAGTAAAAGATGAAATGGTAGATTTGCTGGGTTGTAAAAGAGAAGATATTATTCACTCTTCTGGCAAAACAGGTTTAGGCATTGATGAAATCTTGCAAGCCATTGTAACACGTGTGCCTGCACCCAAGGGCGATGTTAATGCGCCTTTGCAAGCCATGATTTTTGATTCCGTATTCAATTCGTTTAGGGGAATTATTGCCTATTACCGTGTGCTCAATGGCACTTTAAAAAAAGGCGACAAGGTTAAATTTTTCAGCACACAAAAAGAATACACCGCCGATGAAGTAGGCATTTTGCGCCTAAGTTTAGAACCCAAACAAGAAGTGCGGGCGGGCGATGTAGGCTATATTATTTCGGGCATTAAAGTAGCCAGCGAGGTAAAAGTGGGGGATACCATCACCCATTTTAATCAACCGTGCTTGGAAGCCGTGCATGGATTTGAAGAGGTAAAACCCATGGTGTTTGCAGGGATTTATCCCGTAGAAACAGATGATTACGAAGAGCTCCGAACAGCTATGGAAAAACTCAAACTCAACGATGCATCTTTGGTGTTTGAGCCAGAAAGTTCAGCGGCTTTGGGCTTTGGGTTTCGTTGTGGCTTTTTGGGTATGTTGCACATGGAAATCGTTCAGGAACGCTTGGAGCGTGAATACGATATGAACGTGATCATGACCCTGCCCAACGTGTCTTATTTTGCTTATACCCCAAAAGGCGAACAATTGGTTATCAATAATCCTTCGGATTTGCCACCGCCAAATTTGTTGAGCCACGTGGAGGAGCCTTTTATTAGTGCGCAAATCATTACCAAATCTGAATATATTGGCGCAATTATTACTTTGTGCATAGAAAAACGAGGTTTTTTAAAAAGCCAAAATTATCTCACTCCAGAGCGTGTGGAGCTTGTTTTTGAAATGCCTTTGAGTGAAATTGTCTTTGATTTTTACGACCGATTAAAAACGGTGTCTCGTGGCTATGCGTCTTTTGATTATGCGCCAATCGGCATGCGCCGTTCCGAGCTTGTAAAAATGGATATTCTGCTCAATTCCGAGCCTGTTGATGCGCTTTCAGCTTTGATACACAAAGACAATGCATACGACTTGGGCAAAAAACTTTGCGAAAAGCTCAAAGAGCTTATTCCACGCCATCAGTTTGAAATACCCATACAAGCCACTATTGGGGCGAAAGTTATTGCTCGGGAAACCATAAGGGCTTTAAGAAAAGATGTAACGGCAAAATGTTATGGGGGAGATATTTCACGTAAAAGAAAACTTTTAGAAAAACAAAAAGAAGGCAAGAAACGCATGCGCCAAGTGGGTAGCGTAGAAATTCCTCAGAACGCATTTTTAGCTGTGTTGAAATTAAATCAATAATTTTGCTTGCTGAATTAAAAAAAATTATTTCCTTTGTACTCAAATTCAAACCATAAATCCATTGATAAAGAAAAAAACAACACCGTCTCGTCCTCATTTTAGAAGGGGAGCGCCTAGAAAAGAAGCAGAACATAGAATCAATGAGTACATTCGTGCGCCTCATGTTCGCATTACATTGGAAGGCGAAGCTGCAAGGGTTTTTACCTTGGAAGAGGCTTTGGCAGTTGCGAAACAGCAGGGCTTAGACCTTGTAGAAATTGCTCCTGATGCAGACCCTCCTGTGTGTAGAATCGTAGATTATAGCAGGTTTTTATACGAACAAAAAAAGAAACAGAAAGAAATTAAAGCCAAACAAGTGAAAACCTTGCTGAAAGAAATTAGGTTGAGCCCTCGCTTGGGAGAACACGATTTTAGCTTTAAACTCACCCATGCCAAGGCTTTTTTAGAAGAGGGGCACAAAGTTACGGTGCTTTTGATGTTTAAGGGCAGGGAAATGGCTCACCAAGAAATTGGGGAAGCTGTGGTTAAAAAATTTATTGAATCTTTGGCAGAAGTTGGCGTTCCAGAAGCACCTTTTAGAAAAGAAGGAAAAAAAATACTCGTTACTATTGCGCCGAACAAAAAAAAGAAGTAACTTTGCAGTCCGTTCATAAATAATAGGATTTTATGCCAAAAATGAAAACCAATTCCAGTGCCAAGAAAAGATTTCAGGTAACGGCAAGTGGCAAGGTGAAAAGAAAGCAGGCGTTCAAACGCCACCTTTTGGGAGCTAAAAGCAAAAAACAAAAATTGCGTTTAACCCACAATGCTTTGGTTCACCCTAGCGACATGTCAAACGTGAAGTTCATGCTTTGCATCTAAGAATTAAAAAACAGGTACGTTAAAACCCGATGCTTAGGTTAAGTGCAAAACAGCCCCTAAGGATCAAATTAAAAACTAAAAATTATGCCTCGTAGTGTAAACAGTGTAGCAAGTAGAGCTAGAAAGAAAAAAATCTTAAAACTAGCCAAAGGGTATTTCGGAGCACGTAAAAATGTGTTTACCGTAGCCAAGAACGCCGTAGATAAAGCATTAAAATATGCGTATATCGGCAGGAAACAGAAGAAAAGACATTTTCGTTCTGTTTGGATTCAGCGTATTAACGCAGGAGCGAGATTACATGGTATGTCGTATAGCGAATTCATGGGTAAAGTACACGCCAAAGGCGTTATGCTCAACAGAAAGGTGCTAGCAGACTTGGCGATGAACCACCCAGCAGCATTTACAGCTGTTGTGGAAAGCGTAAAATAAATAATTACCGCACTTTTTGGAGTGCGGTTTTTTTCATAAAGCTATGACAGGAAATATTACTTTTACCATGATTAAGCCCGATGCCGTGCGCAAAGGCACAACAGGGGCGATTTTAAACGACATCATTCAAGCGGGTTTCAAAATCCGTGCGATGAAATATGTTCATTTGACACAAAAACAAGCAGAAGGCTTTTATGCAGTGCATAAAGAACGTCCTTTTTTTGGGGAATTGGTTTCTTTTATGATTTCGGGACCTATTGTGGTGGCGATGCTTGAAAAATCAAATGCTGTGGCTGATTTCAGAACCTTGATAGGCGCAACAGATCCAAGCAAAGCAGAAGAGGGAACAATTCGCAGAAAATATGCGGACTCCATAGCTGAAAATGCGGTGCATGGTTCGGATAGCGATGAAAATGCACATATAGAGTGCGGTTTCCATTTTTCGCAATACGAAATTATCTAATACGTTGCTGGTGCAACAACATGTAATAGAACACTGTCATAGAGTTGTTCCAGTTCTCTGGCACGAATCACTGGGCAGTGTTCTTTTTTTATGCGCAAAAGGGATTGTTCAGCTTTTGCTTGGATAGATATGGGATTTTGCACAATGTTTTGAATGGTGGCAAGTATTTGTACACGCAAATTTTCTTGTTGTGCTATGCAGCGTTCAGGCGTGTCCATTTTGGCATTGCCAAATTCATCTTTTTCTACATGTAGCACCCAGCCAGTTTCTTGATTGTTGATTTCTGGAAAGGCTCTAATATCTGTTGTGATAACCGGACAAGCATTGGCTTGGGCTTCCAGAACAAAATAGCCGTAAGTATCTGCAAAAGAAGGCAATATGGCTACGTGGCATCTTTGCAATAGTGCCAAAACATCGCTATTGGGTAGCGTGTGAAAATGAAAAATTTTGCCTTGATGGGTTTTCAAAAACTTTTCCACCCACAGCACGTCTTCTTGTGTGGCGTGCGTGGCATAGTCTCCAGCTTTTAAACTAGACACGACATATAAGTGGGCATTAAAGCCTTGTGCCCAAAATTCCGCAAAGGCTTCCAGCATGGCTTTACCGCCTTTTCTAAAAAAATCTGCCCCCACAAAAATAAAAGAAAGTTCTTCAAAAGCATGCTTTTCCGCAATGCTTTGCAAACCTAATTTTTGTGGCGGGTGCATCACACATAGTTTTGCCAAAATTTCATCGGCACATGCGGGAAAATGCGTTTTTAGCAATTTTGTTTGTATCTGTTTTGCGGATTCGGAGAGCGCAATAATTTGCCGGCAATGTTCTCCTTGCAATTGCTTTACGCCTAGTTCTTGTATGTGTTTTGGCAGGTCTCCCCAGCGAGGCACAGCGGTTTCAAAGGTCGTAATCCAAGGTTTAGGACTAAAACTGACCGTATTGAAAAAATGCAAAATATCACAATTGGAAATGCCAAAATCTTGATGAATATTCAAAAGCCAATCGGGCGTTTCTCCAAGTTTAAAACTCAAATACCTGGGCAAGGTAAACATGTCGTAAACCCGCTTAACCTTGTAATGTGTAAAAGGCAACTGTGCAATATTGCGCAGGGTTGGGTAGCCTTCGTGGTGTATGCCAATAACTTTCATAGTAAAAAACTTTTACTCAAAGTTAAAAAAAAATGCGAAAAAACTTGCTATCTAAAAAAAAGTTTGTAAATTTGTACCCGTAAATCAAGGGAAACTAGCTCAGCTGGTTTAGAGCATCTGCCTTACAAGCAGAGGGTCGGGGGTTCGAATCCCTC
>CANHHI010000002.1 GCA_947460225.1 Flavobacteriales bacterium | reverse complement strand
TCTCTGGATTGAGGAACGCCATAATGTCCAGCGTGCAAAATTTTTGGCGACAAAACCAAATAACCATCTCCATTAACATTTGAAAAATCTGATTGAATAATTTCCTTGACTTCGCCTAAATTAGCTAAGCCTTTTACATTTTCAGCAATAAAAATTTTCGGTAAAGTAATTTCAATCACTTCTTTCATCCACATATAAAGTTTTCCTCTTGTTTCTTCTGTTGGAATTTCGGAATTTATGTGTTTGCCATTATGGTCTTTGTGTGAATTAAAACCATTTCGTTTTCCTGCAACACTAAAATCTTGGCAAGGAAAACCACCAGTAACAATTTCTACATTTTGAGGAAATACGCTGGTATTGCCATTTCTATACGCCTTTACAATATCCACTATACTTCCAACTCTGAAAGTTCCATTTAAATCATAACCTCGTTTTTTAGAAAAATAATCATTCCACGCTATTTTGGCATATTCGCTAATATCGTTGGCAAACTTTGTTTCAAAAACAGTTTCTTTTAAATAATAATGTAGTTCATCTTCCTTTTGTATCCATGTTTTGTGTATATCAGTATTTATTATTGTTTTGGGAATTTTGAAACCACCTTCAAAGCCAATATCCATACCACCGCAACCTGAAAAAAGTGATAATAAATTCTTTTTCATTGTTTTGAGGTTTAAAGATAATTTTTGTATTCCAAAGAATTTGAAGGCTATTGTAAATATTCGTTTCCCCCCATAAAGCAAATCAAAGGGAATTTAAAATTCAACTTTTTGATAAACCACTTTACCATTATTTTTTGCCCAATTTTCTGAAAACCCTACATGAGAAATAGCATTGCTACTTTTGTCTAACTGCCTTTGTGTTTCTTGTGCCAAGACAGATGGTTCTACTTCATAAATAACTTTGACTTCTAGTGGAGTTTCTTTCAAAAAAACAGCCAGATAAATTTTGCTATTTCGCCATATCCTGTCCATTGAACGTTCTCGCTCTAACAAAGGCTCTTTAAACATTCTATCTAATTGACCTGTACCACCAACATAACAAGAAAGATATTCATATTTTATTGTTGGATTGTCTATTTGGCAGGCATCTGCATCTCTTTTTGAATGAATAAGCTGGTGTCCTAAAATATCCGCAATAATCATTTCTTTAATAAGTCCTGGCTGTAATATATTTGGAATACCTATTTTAGAAGCTATTTGTTGCGCTTGAACAATAAGGTCTATAATATTTCGGATAAGTGTTTTTTTCATGAAAATAAGCTATATTCTTTTTCTTGTTGTATTTTTTTTATTCTATTTTCCGTAATGCTAATAAATTCGGGGTTAATTTCAAAACCAATAAATTGTCTATCTATTTTTTGACAAACTGCAAATGTTGTTCCTACACCTGAAAACGGGTCTAATACTAAATCATTTTCGTTGGAACTTGCTTTTACAATGCGCTCAATAAGTCGTTCGGGTTTTTGAATCGTATTTAACAATGATCTACTTATCAGTTCTTTTGAATTATAGGTTAATTGTTTTATATCTCCCCAAACATCTCCTGGATTTTTCCCTTCATCATTAAATTTTGTCTTTCCATATTGCCCTTTTAAAACAGAAGGAACTTTTTCACAACGCAAACGATGTTCTAATTCAACCAATTGGGGAATTCTGATAGCATCTAAATTATACGTTTTTGCTTTGCCTTTGGTAAAATAAGCAATCAAGTCATAGTTGTTGGTGTAATTTATCCTACCCTGTGCAAGTCTGCTGGGTTGATACCATATAATTTTACGATTTAAGTTTAGGTAAGGTCTATAATCTATAAAATCTATACAATTATCTTTTCCAAACAAATACAAAGCACCTCCTGGCTTCAAAACTCTAGAAAACAATTGAATTAAATGCAAATTATAATGTTGAATATCCAATACTTTATCCCAAGCGTTAGCAGTAACACCATAAGGACCATCACACACGATTAAATCCACGCTATTATCAGGTAGCTTTTTTATAAGCTGTAAAGCGTCACCTTGATGAACTTGGTTGATATTCATTTCATAAATTATATACGCAAAGGTAAAAGTTTCCCCTCATAAAGCAAAGAAAAAGGCTTTTTATTTGATAAGCACTTGGACTACAAAACAAAAAGCCTTTTACACTTTATCCAAATATTGTTTTGTGCAATTTTTGTTGCAACAAAGCATCTAGTTTGCTAGAACCAGGCGCAGGCGAAGCTGATTCTGGTCTTGATGCCACTTCCAAATTGGGCAAGGTTTTGCGCATATTTTTAAACACATGCAACCAAGCACCCATGTTTTCGGGTTCTTCTTGCGCCCAAAGCCATGTTTTGGCTTGTTTATATTCCGCCACTATTTTTGCCATTTCTTGAGCTGGGAACGGATACAATTGCTCCAAGCGCACCAAGGCTATATCTTGTCGGTTTTGTTTTTCTCGCTCCGCCAAAAGTTCATAATACAATTTTCCAGCGCACAGCACAACTTTGCTGGCATTGGTATATTTGTTATCATCGGCAATAACAGGCAAAAATTCACCTTGCGCCAAGTCTTCCAAGCTAGAAACGGCTTTGGGGTGTCTGAGCAATTGCTTGGGCGAGAAAATCACCAAAGGCTTTCTGAAATCCCGTTTGACTTGTCTGCGCAAAGCATGGAACAAATTCGCAGGGGTAGAACAATTCAATACCTGCATATTTTCTTCGGCGCAAAGCTGTAAAAATCTTTCCAAGCGTGCGCTGGAATGTTCACTGCCCTGCCCTTCAAAGCCATGTGGCAACAAAAGCACCAAACCATTGGGCACTTTCCATTTGTCTTCTGCGCTGGCTAAATATTGGTCTATCACAATTTGCGCACCGTTGTTAAAGTCGCCAAATTGGGCTTCCCAAATCGTCAAACCATTTGGCGTGGCAGCGGCATAACCCCACTCAAAACCCAAAACACCGTACTCAGAAAGCAAAGAGTTGTAAGCAGAAAATTTAGCTTGATTTTCTGAAAGCATATTAAGCACCACCACTTTTTCTTCGGTATCTTCCGTGGTAATCACCGCATGTCTATGCGAAAAAGTGCCACGCTCCACATCTTGACCAGAAAGACGCACAGGGTGTCCTTCTGCCAAAAGGCTTGCATACGCCAAACTCTCGCCCATGCCCCAATCCAGCACATTATCTTTGAGCATGTTTGCACGATCTTCTATGATTTTTTTGCTCTTGCGGAAATAATTTTTACCGCTTGGCAAAGTGCTTATTTTCTCGCCCAATTTTTTCAAAGTGCTTAAATCAACTTGGGTTTTTACAGATTTTTGCAAATTGATTTCGCCCAAAAAGCCTTGGTGTAAATCGTGTAAAAAATTTTCTACTTTTACCTTTTCCGTGGCTTTGGCTTGCTCAAAAGCAATTTCCAATTTGTCGTTGTATGTTTTTGCCATGTTTTGCACAGCTTCTGCACTCAGCACATTTGTAGCCACCAAAGCCTCTGCATACATGATTTGCGGGCTTTTCTGTTTGTCTATTTTTGCATACAATGTAGGCTGGGTAAATTTAGGTTCATCGCCCTCGTTATGCCCATATTTCCTATAACATAGCAAATCTATAAAAATATCTTTTTGAAACGTTTGTCTATATTCCACCGCCCAAACAAATGCTTTGGCTACCGCTTCCACATCGTCTCCATGCACGTGCAACACGGGCGCACCAATCACTTTGGCAACGTCCGTGCAATACCTCGCCGTTCTCGCATCGCTGGCATTGGTGGTAAAACCAACTTGATTATTGATAGCAATATGAACCGTTCCACCGATAGCATAACCCGCCAAACCAGACATTTGAACCACTTCATACACTATCCCTTGCCCAGCCAAAGCTGCATCGCCGTGTACCAAAATAGGCAATACCTTATCGGCTTGTTTATATTGGCTTTCTATGCGTGCTCTCGCCAAACCGCCCACCACCGCATTGACTGTTTCCAAGTGCGAAGGATTAGGCGACAAGGTAAGGGTGATATTTTTACCCGATCTTGTTTGATGTTTGTGTTTATGCCCAAAGTGATATTTCACATCGCCATCAAACTGCTCTATATCATCGTAGGTTTTGCCCTCAAATTCTGTAAACAACTTTGTGGCAGGTTTTTGCATAATGTTCACCAAAGTATTCAACCTGCCTCTATGCGCCATGCCAAGCACCACCTCCAAAACGCCCATTTCTGAGGCTTTTTCAATAATAGCGTCTAAACCCGCAATATAACTTTCTGCGCCTTCCACCGAAAAACGCTTTTGCCCAACAAATTTTTTATTGAGGAAAAGTTCAAATTGCAAGGCTTCTGTCAATTTTTCCAAAAGGCTTATTTTGCTTTCTTTGGCTAAATCTGCGCTTGCTTTTTCCGCTTTTGCTTGAAACCAATCTCGTTCTTTTTTATCCACTAGATGCGTATATTCAAAGCCGATATACCCTGTGTAAGCAGTTTTTAATTTATTTAAAATATCTTGCAAAGTTGCCGTGCCGAGTCCAAGTTCATTGCCCACTTGAAACGCCGTGTTTTTATCCTGTTCAGCAAGTCCAAACTGCGCCAAATCAAAAGATTTCAGTTGTGGTTCTTGCATAGGATTCACGTCAGCGAGCAAATGCCCATTTTGGCGATACGCCTCTATCAGCAAATGCACCCCCAATTCTTTCTGCAATTGCCCAGCAGAAACGCCAGCACCGCTTTGTTTTTTATTTTGCGGATATTCAGACTTTTGAAAATCAAAGCCCTGAAAAAAATACGCCCAACTCGCATCAACTGATGCAGGGTCTTGTAAATATTGTTGATACAGCTGGTCTAAACTATTGACATCGCCGGCATTTAAATAAGCAAACTGACTCATTGATTTTTGGTTTGAATTTCAGGCAAAGTTAGCCAAAATTAGCGAAAATGGATACATTACAGCACAAAAAAATCAAGCGTTTTATGGTACAAAAAAGACCCCTGCGAAATGCTTTATTGCAAAGCAGTTTTTTGCAAGGTGAAATCTGAAACCCAAAGCATACCTAAGTATGTGAGGATTGGAAGATAAGTATTGTGAAAAAATGCACAGCAAGAAGGCGTTTCGCAGGGGTCTTAAATAGTTAATAAAATCATAAGACCATTAACTATCAAGCGATGTTTTTTACAAAACATGCAAAAAAAGGCTGTTTTTATACATTTATTAAACAAAAATTTAACCTAAAAATAACATAAAACATTGTGCTCATATCATTTTAATGTGTTAATTTTGCCTTCAAATTCAATAGACTATGAAACAAAAACATGTATTCTTGGTAGCTTTGTCTTTAACAGCTACAAACTGCAAAAAAAATCAAAATTTGGTATCCGTAGCAACAAAAAACGAAACGGAACTTTCGTGTAAACCTCAAGCAGAACTCCTACAAGAGTATCCTTTTAATCAGGCTTATGTAAATTTCAACGCACAGGGCGAGGTCATCAAAATGTCGATCATTGATTTAGACCTGGAAATAATGCCAGAAACTTTGGGCTGCTTCACCTCTTTAACGTATTTATACCTTAATGAACTTGCTATAACGCATTTGCCCAAAAGCATTGGCAATTTAAAATCTTTAAATACATTATTAGTGCAAGAAAACATGCTTGTAGAATTGCCTGAGGAAATCAGCTTGCTACATTCGCTTGAAACACTTAGTGCGTATTCAAATCAAATAAGCGCATTGCCCGAGCATTTTTCAAACTTAAAAAATTTGACAACGTTACATTTGGCAGACAATACAATAGCAGAATTTCCAGAAGAGCTTTTGAGCATGCGAGATTTGTCTGTGCTTTGGCTCGGCAGAAATCTTTTGACGAGTTTGCCTGAAAATATTGGCGAAATGACAGGTTTAACCATTTTGACTTTATACGACAACAATTTAAGCACTTTGCCAAAATCTATTGGCAATTTAAGACATCTAAAAAAATTAGACTTAATAAGCAATGCTTTGACAAGTTTACCAGAGTCTTTTTATGGACTCTCATTATTAAAGGAACTTTATTTACTCTATAACCCATTACCTGCATTGACCAAGGAGCGTGTTAAACAAACATTCCCTTTTGCGCTAGTTTAACTTCATGATTGTTAGTTTGTGATGAACGGAGGGGATTTGCTTTTTGGCAGTCCCTTTCGTTTTTTTTATTTTAAAAATTCACTAAAAACTAAGAAGCTCATTGCGAAAGTATTTTATGGAAAATAGTTTTTGCAAAAGAGAAATCTAAAACCCACAAGATACCTAAGTATGTGAGGATTAGAAGATGAGATTTTGTGAAAAATATGCACCAGAAAATGCTTTTCGCTTGGGTTTATAAGATAATTTTCATTATATTTGCCGTTCATTTTGATTGCCTCCATAGAGAGGATAGATTTTATGCAAGAAATTCGCAATATTGCTATTATAGCACACGTTGACCATGGAAAAACTACTTTGGTAGATAGATTACTAGAAGTAGGTCAAATTTTTGCTGCCCACGAGAAAAAAGGGGAGCTAATTATGGATAATAACGACTTAGAGCGTGAAAGAGGTATTACTATCGTTGCTAAGAACGTTTCTATCAATTACAAAGGAAAAAAAATCAATGTTATAGATACACCAGGTCACGCTGACTTTGGTGGTGAGGTGGAGCGTGTGTTAAACATGGCTGACGGTGTTTGTTTGCTGGTTGATGCTTTTGAAGGACCTATGCCACAAACAAGGTTTGTGTTGCAAAAAGCCTTGCAATTGGGCTTAAAACCTTTGGTGGTTATCAACAAAGTAGATAAAGAAAACTGTACGCCCGAGGAGGTACACGAAAAAGTATTTGATTTGATGTTTGAGCTAGAAGCAAGCCAAGAGCAATTGGATTTCCCTTGCGTATATGGTTCTGCTAGAAACGGCTGGATGAGCGATGATTGGAAAAAACCCACCGACAACATCTTTGCTTTGCTAGATGCAGTGATTGAGCACATTAAACCGCAAAAAATAGAAGAAGGCAACACGCAAATGTTGATTACGTCTTTGGACTATTCTAGCTTTATTGGTAGGATTGCCGTTGGCAGACTACACAGAGGTGAACTCAGAGAAAACATGCCTATTATTTTGGCAAAAAGAGACGGCACTTTGGTGAAATCTAAAATCAAAGAGGTGCACGTATTTGACGGCTTGAATAAAGTAAAAGTGTCCACCGTGCAAGCTGGCGATATTTGCGCAGTTGTAGGGATAGAAGGCTTTGAAATTGGCGATTGTATTTGTGATGCCGAAAACCCACAACCTTTGCAAAGCATACAAATTGACGAACCAACCATGAGCATGACTTTTGCCATCAATGATTCGCCATTTTTTGGAAAAGAAGGAAAGTTTGTAACATCTAGGCACATTAAAGAACGCTTGGAAAAAGAATTGGAAAAAAATCTTGCCTTGCGTGTCAAAGAAACAGAATCTGCCGACAAATTTATGGTGTTTGGTAGAGGGGTTTTGCACTTGTCTGTTTTGATAGAAACCATGCGCCGAGAGGGTTATGAATTGCAAGTAGGACAACCACAAGTAATTTTTAAAGAAATTGAAGGCAAAAAATGCGAACCCGTTGAGGAATTGCGCATAGACGTGCCCGAAGATTATAGCGGAACAGTTATCAATAGCGTAACTTTGCGCAAAGGGGTGATGAGTACCATGGAAACCAGAGGCATTCGCACATTTATGGAGTTTAAAATTCCTTCTCGTGGGATTATCGGTTTGAGAAATGAATTGCTTACCGAAACAGCAGGTGAAGCGACCATGTCTCACCGTTTGTTAGGTTACGAGCCTTACATGGGCGATATAGCTGGCAGACAGAACGGTTCTTTGATTGTGATGGAAACAGGCACAACAACACCTTATGCCCTTGACGGTTTGCAAGACAGAGGTAAGTTTTTCATAGAAGCTGGTGCAGCGGTTTATGAAGGGCAAGTAATTGGCGAAAACAGCAGACCTGGTGACTTGGTGATCAATGTAACCAAAGAAAAGAAATTGACCAACATGCGTGCCAGCGGTTCTGATGATAAGGCTAAAATTACGCCTCCCATCAAATTTACCCTAGAAGCCGCTTTGGAATACATTCAAGGTGATGAGTATGTAGAGGTTACTCCTTTATCATTGCGTTTGAGAAAAATTTACTTGACAGAAGCAGATAGAAAAAAACGTTCAAAATAGGATTATATTTATGGCTACCGTTCATATTGGTGCAGAAAAAGGACAAATTGCAGAAACCGTGCTTTTGCCTGGCGACCCTTTGCGTGCAAAATTTATTGCCGAAACTTTTTTAACAGACGTTAAACCATACAATAGCATACGAGGTATGCTTGGTTTTACAGGAATGTACAAAGGCAAAAGGGTTTCCGTGCAGGGCAGTGGCATGGGCATGCCCTCCATTGGGATTTACTCGCATGAATTGATTGCGCAATTTGGCGTGAAAAATTTAATTAGAGTAGGTTCTTGCGGGGCTTTGCAAGCCGATTTAAACCTTGGCGATGTGGTGATTGGCATGGCAGCATGCACCAATTCCGCATACATGCACCAATATGAATTACCCGGTGCTTATGCGCCTATTGCAAGCTATGAATTGCTCGCAAATGCTGTTGCTTCGGCAAAGGAATTGTCGGTAAAAGTACATGTGGGCAATATTTTGTCTAGCGATATTTTTTACGATGACAATCCAGATGCTTGGAAAAAATGGCAGAAAATGGGCGTGCTTGCCGTGGAAATGGAAGCGGCAGCCTTGTATATGAACGCCGCACGCTTGGGCGCAAAGGCTTTGACTATTTTAACGGTGAGTGATTCGCTGGTAACACATGCGCAAACCACTGCCGAACAAAGGGAAAAAACTTTTACCCAAATGATGCAAATCGCCTTAGAAATCGCTTAAATTTAAAACCTAAAACTATGAAAGTATTTTTGTTTCTTTTGAGTTTGTCTAGCCTAGTTTTGGCGCAGGCAGAACGTGTATTCGTAGCAGATAGTATTTTTTGTGCTGAAAAAGTGCAAGCCTACTACACCGTGGACGATGAAAACAAGAAAATAACCATGCGTGCTTATTTGCCCATGTCCGTAAGAACAGATTTGCAAAAATCACACTTCTTTTTTGCCAATTTGGCAGATTATTATTTGACCTTAAGCCCAGCGCATCAAAAATTTGCTGTTACCAATAGAAGTAAAATTCAATCTGGGGCAAAAATTTACAACGTAGAAACCGCAGGCGGTCAAACTTTGGAACACCATTATGTGGTTACAAAACTAGACGATAGAGACCCACATATTCGTTGGGAATCGCCTGAAACAATGGTTACAGGAAAAACGGGTATATTTTCTTACAAAGTAAAAAATTTTGTGAGCGTTGATTTTTATTTGTCTGGCATTAAAAACGAAACAGGTTTTGCAACAGAAATTACTTTGCAGTTTAAATCTGGCTTTGATTATAAAATGGCTAAAAAACTAGAAACGCCTAAAATATGGACTTTGCATGCCCAAGAAGAAGTTGGCAATGGTTTTTGCACCATGCAATCCAAAGCATTTTTAGACGCTTACAACAACAGAATTGCGGAATAATAGGCTATGTCTATACATAAAGAGGTAAAGCGCATCACAACTTTTGTGTTGCAAGAAATGAAAGCCAAAGGGGAAAAGATAGCCATGCTAACGGCTTATGAATACACTTTGGGTAAGTTGCTAGACCAAGCTGGGGTGGAAATCTTGCTGGTTGGCGATTCTGCTTCTAATGTAATTGCAGGGCATGAAACAACTTTGCCAATCACCTTAGACCAAATGATATACCACGCTGCCGCTGTGGTGCGTGCGGCAAATCGTGCGCTGGTGGTTGTGGATATGCCGTTTGGTAGTTATCAAGGTGATGCACATGAGGCTTTGCGCTCGGCTATCCGCATTATGAAAGAATCTGGTGGACACGCCGTGAAACTGGAAGGCGGGGAAGAAATCGCAGATGCTGTCAAAAAAATTGTGGACGCTGGCATTCCCGTGATGGGGCATTTGGGTTTAACACCGCAGTCTATTTATCAATTTGGTACTTATGGCGTGCGTGCCAAAGAGCAAGAAGAAGCCGAAAAATTATTGCATGATGCGCTACTTTTACAAAAAGCTGGCGTTTTTGCAATAGTTTTAGAAAAAGTACCCGCCAAATTGGCACAAAAAGTTACCGCATCTGTGCAAGTGCCTGTTATTGGCATTGGCGCAGGTGCACACACCGATGGACAGGTGCTTGTGGTGCACGATATGCTCGGCATGACACAAGATTTTAGTCCTAGATTTTTACGTCGTTATTTAAATTTATCAGAGCAAGTTACAACAGCCGTTTCACAATATGTTCAAGATGTTAAAGCCCAAACTTTTCCAAACGAAAAAGAGAGCTATTAGTGTTTTTATTTTATCCTTTACATTGTCCGCCCAAGAAATCACACAAGGGGCTTCTTCATGGTCGGTGGCGGGGGCTTCCATGGGTTTTGCAGATGTTTGGTCTTTATACAACCAACCCGCACAAATGGCTTTTTTGCAAAAGATGAGTGTAGGCATCAGCTATACCAATTTATTTCTCAGCAAAGAAATTTCAAAAACCGCATTTGCTTTTGCATATCCTTATAAAATCCACGCCTTCGGCGTGGGTTATGCTTTTTCGGGGTATAGCCTTTACCAAAACCACCAGACTTCTTTGGCTTACGCCTTGCGTTTGCACCCCACAACAGCTTTGGCAATCAAACTCAACTATGAAGCCTTTCGCTTTGGGGAGGCGTATTATGGCAGTACGAACGTATTTTTTATGGACATTGCCCTGCGTGCGCAACCCATTGCGCCTTTGGGGATTTCCGTGCATATTTATAAGCCCTATCAAACCAAGATAGAACAAAAAGACAGCTACCCTATTTTGTTCCGATTGGGTTTGGATTATAAGGTGGGCAAAAGTTTGTTGTGCATCTTGCAAGCGGAGAAGAATTTGTACCAGCCTTTGGCAATAAAGACAGGTTTGGCATGGCAGGTTGTGCCTATTGTTTCTTTGCGCTTGGGCGCAGGCTATAATCCCACGCTTTTCTCAACAGGGCTTTCCGTGTTTGCCAAGTATTTGCACATAGATATAGCCAGCGCATGGCATTGGCAACTGGGCATTATTCCCGCCGTAGCTTTGCGTGTGGATATGAGCAAACACGTACACCGTCCACAGGCATAGCCTGTTTTTACATCAGCAAACCTTCTTTTATTGCGTCAATAACGCTGGCGTCCACCAGTGTGCTGGTGTCTCCCAAATGTTCTGTTTCGCCTTGGGCGAGTTTGCGCAAAATTCTGCGCATGATTTTCCCTGAGCGTGTTCTCGGTAAACCTGTAACCACCTGTATTTTATCAGGTTTGGCAATAGCGCCAATTTGTTTTTGCACCAGGGCATGAATTTCTGCGCCTAAGGTTTTTATATCTTCATGGCTGATTACAAAAGCATAAATGCCCTCGCCTTTGATGGGGTGCGCAAAACCAACCACAGCACTTTCCAGCACTTTGGGGTGCAGGTTTATCGCATCTTCCAGTTCTGCTGTACCAATTCTATGCCCCGAAACGTTTAGTACGTCATCTACTCTGCCCGTAATTCTATAATTGCCAGCTTCGTCTCTTTGTGCGCCGTCTCCTGTAAAGTATAAATTGGGATATGTTTTAAAATAGCTCTGCTCACAACGTGCGTGGTCGTTGTAGGTGGTGCGCAAAAGACTTGGCACAGGAAAAGCCAAACACAAATAACCACTTGCAGGATTTGTATGTAATACCTCCCCGTGTTCATCTACCAAAACCATTTGCACGCCCGGCAAGGGTTTTGTAGCATAAGTGGGAATGCAGGGGCTTATATGCGCCATTGCTGAAATCAAAATTCCACCTGTTTCGGTTTGCCACCAAGTATCTACGATCGGACACTTAGATGCGCCAATTTTTTCAAAATACCAATGCCAAGCCTCTTGATTGAGTGGTTCTCCCACGCAACCGAGTACTTTCAAACTACTCAAATCTTTTCCTTTTAAGGGTTCATCGCCAAAAGCCATGAGTGAGCGAATGGCAGTTGGGGCGGTATAAAAAATATTGACCTTGTGTTTCTCCACAATATCCCACCACCTGCTTGGATTTGGATATGTTGGCGTGCCTTCAAAAAGCACCAAAGTTGCGCCCAAAAGCAGGGGTGCATACACATTATAAGAATGTCCTGTAATCCAGCCTATATCTGCTGTGCAGAAATACACATCGCCATCTTGGTACTGAAACACGTTTTTAAAGCTATACGCTGTATAAACCATGTAGCCCGCTGTGCTGTGCACCACACCTTTTGGTTTTCCCGTAGAGCCAGAGGTATAAAGAATAAACAAAGCATCTTCTGCGTCCATACTGCTTGCGGGTATAAAATCGGTGCGGTATTTTTCAAGCAAAGGCTCGGCATAAAAATCCCTATCTTTTTGCATAAAAACTTCGCTGTGGCTATGCTGGCACACGATGACTTTCTGCACACTTGTTTTTGCTTGCAGGGCTTGGTCTATATTTTCTTTCAGTGGAATAAATTTATCGCCTCTATATGCGCCATCGGCGGTAATCACAAAAGTACAAGTGGCATCTAAGAGTCTGTCTTGAATGGATTGTGCGGCAAAGCCTCCAAAAATCACCGAATGAATTGCGCCAATTCTAGCGCAAGCCAGCATGGCATACACCGCCTCTGGAATCATGGGCATGTAAATGCACACACGGTCGCCCTTTTTTACGCCCTCTTGCACGAGCATATTTGCCCAAGTGCAGACTTCTTGCAGTAGTTTTTCGTAGGTAATTTTTTTTGTTTTTTCTTTGGGGTTGTTGGGCTCAAAAATAATAGCCACTTTATCTTTGTGTTTGGGCAAATGCCTATCTAGGCAATTTTCTGTCATATTGAGCTTTGCGCCCTCAAACCATGTCAAATGATAAGGCGAAAAACTATAACTCAACACCTTGTTCCAAGGCTTTTGCCAAGTAAACTGCTCGGCAATGTTTGCCCAAAACGCTTCTGGATTATCTAAGCTGTTTTGATACGCTTGTTCTCTTAAATCCGCACTTGTAATCTCCCACATATCTTGCTATTTATATGCAAGTGTAGGCATTTTTTGCGAACTAAATTGTAAAATGCTTGTTAAATTTTTGTTTTATTTTCTTCCCTGCGGTATAATGCGAGCAATCTTTGATACTCCAGAGACTCTATTTCTTTGGCTTTTGCCATTTCTTTTTTCAAGTCTGTTTCTGCAAAACGCGCTGGTAAAGGCTTTCTGCCAAGCATATAATTTTCTTGTTCTTCGGGACTTTGTTTGGCAAACCAATCCAAATATTCTTGGTCTAAACTTGGTTCAGGGTCTATTTCATAACGCTCTATTTCACTGCCATGTAAGGTTTCTGTGGCTTTTTCTTCGGCACTTAATTTATCCCAGTCTTTTTGGTAACGCTCACGGGCTTTTTCAATTTCTTGCCAATATTCAGGTATTTGTGATAAACGCTCTTCTTCAATAAAACTGCGGATTAAATATTCCTTGCCTGCCAAAGAATAGCGCAAAAAACTCCCCAGTAAGCCCTCTAAAAGTTCTGGATTTTCGTTGCGTGGTGGGCTTTTAAAAGCAGGCGGATTGCGCACGTACATATATTGCACTTTGTAGGCTTCCTCTTCGTCTTGCAGACTCATCATACGCTTGATATTATAAACGAGCCAAAAAATTGCCAAGCTAGAAAAAGCCATTATGCCACCAAATGCAATCAAATCCGCTTTACCCGCTACTTCTGGACTTGCAAATTTAAATACCCCCATGTTAAATATTCTGTCGCTGCTTTTTTCTTGTGTAAACCATAAATACTTACCAGCACCAAAGAGGTCCATGATAAATAAAAAGAACAGTGGAGCTTTAAAAGACTGGTCGCTGGCAAAAAGAATAATCATAGCAAAAAAATGTGCTAAACCCGCCACAAAGAAAAATTTTATACCCATATCAAATAGATACGTTAATACGCCAATATATATCAGACTATGCAGAAATCCTATGATAATGCTATCTATTGCTTTTTTGTGTCCATAGTGCAAATTAAATCTATACGGACTCCAACTTAGCAAGCAGAGCAAGTAATAAACGCTTATGCGCAACCATAATAAATTGGCACACGCATGCAATAACCTATGAAAAATATCTAGGGCTATGTTTTCAGTCAAAGCTATTTCAAATCGTGTGCAGGATAGGCTGTAAACGCCATATACTAAACACAAAAATCCAATGGGTAAGAGAAAATAACGTTTTTCGTAATTATAAGCGTACCGCTTTGTGAGCAGTGAAAATCTTTCAAAATCCCGCATATAACTAATGGGATAAGTTAGGGTTACTGCCCATAACACAATAGCGCATAACAGATATAATAATCCTTGTGTTAATTTGAAATAGGAGTAAGATGGGAAATTGTCATACAGAAGTATATGTGTCATAATGGCTTTTTGTAGGCATGCAAACAAAAATAAAGTAAAAGCGTACAAAGGCAGTGAATTCATCAAATTCCGCCACCACACATCAGGCTCTTCGCTGGCGTTTGCGTATGTTGCATACCAAGATTTAGGCAGTATAAGCCGCCAAAATTTATCTATAATATATGCTTTTTTATATTGCCTAAAATTTAAAGGCAAAGCAAACCTAAAATGCGGATATAATTCCGTAGGTGATTTATTCCATGCATGTTTAGGTTTGCTCATGTTGTTGTAAAACTAATCTGGTTTTGATGTTTGGCAAAGATCGCCAGTTCTTGATTTGCCTGCTTTGATTTGTTCTTTTTTTGTGATAGTTTTCATGATAATTAGTTTTTGATGATAATACAAAGTTAGTTAAAAATAACTTTACATATTCATGCAAAACTTAATATTTTATTCACAAATTTTCACCATCTTTCATTTTCTCCGCATTGTCTGTCATCTTGAGTTGATCTAATATTTCTTGAATATTGCCATTCATAATGGCTTCCAAATTGTATAAAGTTAAGTTAATTCTATGGTCAGTTACCCTGCCTTGTGGGTAGTTGTAGGTGCGTATTTTTGCACTCCTATCGCCTGTAGAAACCAGTAATTTTCTTTGGTTTGCCCTTGCTTCATTGCGCTTTTGCATTTCTTGCTCGTATAACCTAGAACGCAACACTTGCAAGGCTTTTTCGTAGTTTTGCCCTTGACTTCTGCCGTCTTGGCATTCCGCCGTCGTTCCCGTGGGTAAGTGGGTAAGACGTACAGCAGACTCCGTTCTGTTGACGTGTTGCCCACCTGCTCCCGATGCACGGAACACATCTCTGCGCACCTCACTCATGTTGATTTCAAAATCAAATTCTTCCACTTCGGGCATGACTGCCACGGTGATTGCCGAAGTATGCACCCTGCCTTGCGACTCGGTTTCGGGCACACGTTGCACCCGATGCACGCCCGATTCGTATTTCAATATACCATAAGCATTTTCGCCTTCTACTTGGATAATCACCTCTTTAAGCCCGTGTACGCTACCATCGCTGGAATTTAAAACCGTGCATTGATAGCCTTTTGCTTTGAGGTACATGGTGTACATGCGCATCACATCTTGCACAAAAATACAGGCTTCATCTCCACCCGTACCTGCTCTGATTTCCAGCATGGCGTTTTTGTCGTCTTCGGGGTCTTTGGGAATAAGCAATTGCTTCACTTCTTCCTGCAAAACCTCTATTTGCTTTGCTAATTCTGTGCTTTCCGCACGAGCCATTTCTCTAAATTCTGCATCTTGCTCGTTTTGCAATATATTTTGCGCCTCTTGGAATGCTTTTTCTGTGGCTAGATAGTTTTGGTAAGTGTCCACCAACACTTTCAATTCTTTGTATTCTTTACTGAGTTGCACATATCTTTTGCTATCACTGACCACCGCAGGGTCTGTGATTAAATGAGAAACCTCCTCAAAGCGAATGCAAATAGCTTGTAATTTATCTTGAAACATCTTGTACTATTTTACAAAAACTGCAAAAGTAATAAAAAAAACACGTAATTTTTTATTTTTGCGGTGCTTGTCTATTTTTACGCAAAATGCGTTTGCAAGCGATTTTGTATGTATTCAAAAAACTGGGTGAGTGGTTTTTCCACCATCATTTTCACAAAAGGATTGATGTCTGCATTTAGCTTGCTTTCGGCGGTGCAAGTGTTTTCTGTTTCTGGATTTACGTTGATTTCTAGTTGAAACTGAAATGGACTTTCTGCCCCCGATTTTAACATTACTTTTGTGTAGGTGGCTTTCACTTTTTCAAAAGACAATTTGCTGTATCCTTTGAGTTTAAAACTGCATGTATCGGCATTGGCTTTGAAATCTTCTATCTTGTCGGTAGGCAAGAGTTTTTGTAAATTTTCTAAATTGCTTAAAAAAGCGATAACGCTTTGCTTGTCTTTGTTGATAAGTACACTGGGAATTTCTATTTTCATAAAAAAGTAATATATTTGTCCAATAAAAAACAAATGTACGAAATTTTTATTCAAGAAGGTGGATTTTCTTTTGTAAATGCTGGACAAGCAGATTTTGTGTATCCAGAAATGCCCAATTTGCTAGATTTTATGCAATTGAGCAATGAAAAAATGTTTTATGTGCAGAGTCAAAATCCAGAGGCAGACTTTCAAACTTTTATTCAAACGCAAACTGTCATAGCTGCGGCGGGCGGTTTGGTTCAAAATGAAGATGGCGACTTGCTTTGGATACAAAGACTAGGCAAATGGGATTTGCCCAAGGGGCATGTGGAAGAAGGTGAATCCACTTTGGTGGCGGCACAGCGAGAAGTGCAAGAAGAATGTGGCGTGCAAGATTTAACTTTGGTGTCAAAAGAGCCTTTTATGAGTTATCATGCGTATTGGCACAGGCATTTGGAAAAGGCGGTGCTCAAAAAAACCTATTGGTATAAATTTTTATCCACAAAAGCGCAAAAGCTCACGCCACAAACCCAAGAAGAAATTACCTGGGTGGGCTGGAAACCTTTGGCAGAAAGCAAAACCTTAAAAACGTATGCCTTGATTGAACGCTTGTTGACAGAGGGGTTTTAATGATGAAAATTTATTTCTTGTTTAAACCGCAAAGAATATTTCATCGGTGCTCCCTGCAAAATAAACCAAGATAATTTTAGAGAATCTAATGACTTATAAGCCTTTTTGAATACTTTGAAAAACAACAATAATTTCCATAAAAAACAGACCAGCGCATTGTTGTGTTTTCTCAGAAAATAAAAAAGCGAAATATAGTATTCTTTTTCTATGTGTAGGTTGCGTTTTGTGCTTTTTCCTGCATAATGCACAAAATGCGCAGTCGGCACGAGATAGGCTTTATAACCTTTCATTTTCATTCTTGTGGCAAAATCTTCTTCCTCACAATACAAAAATAAATTGGTATCAAATCCGCCCATTTTTGCAAAGATGGTACTATTTACAAACATGGCTGCACCCGTAACCAAAGGCACGTCTATTGGCTCGGTGTAAACACGATGTCTTTTGGGGTATTGTTCGGAGGAAAAAAGCCTGGCAAAGCCATGTCCCAAAAATTTAGCACCCAGCGTAGGAATATACCCAAAACTTGGTTCTAATGTACCATTCTCATTGAATGTTTGGGGCGTGCATACCGCCATGTCTTTATGTTTTTCGGCAAAGTTAAAAAGAATAGACAAACAATCGTTCAACAGCGTTGTGTCGTTATTGAGAAAAAAAAGATACCGTGCATTTGTGTTTTGCACGCCTATCATATTTGCTGCGGAAAAACCCACGTTTAATATACTGCGTATTATTTTTAGCGGTACGTCTTTTTGCGAGGCACAAAATGCTTGCAGTGCGTCAAAATCATTATCTTGGGAGTTGTTGTCCACAACAATAATGTTGTAGTTTAGGTTTTTATGTGCCTTTTCTAAAATAGATTTGATGCACGCTATGCTATATGATGCGGAGTTGTAGTTCAGCATGATTACTGAAACGTCATACATTTTGTGATTAGTTCCCATGTTAAATTAAATAAGGTTAGGGCAAACTTACTTTTGTATATTGCATCATTTGCTTGAATTTTTCACAAAAATACGCAAATTTTCAATAACTTTGTCCTGCTATTTTTCAAAAAAACGACACGATGGAAAATTTGGAAATTCAACGATTACTGCAAGACAAGGATTTTGACAAAATAGCTCAGCTAGACTTGCACCCCAGCGATTGGGCGGAAATTATACAAAACTTGGCGGACGAAGAACAGGTGCTGTTTTTTTCGTATCTCGCCCAAGACCATCGTTTGGAAGTTTTTCCTTATTTAGATTTTGACTTGCGCAAAAATCTTTTGCAACAGCTTAAAAAATCAGACGTACAGCATATTTTAAACCATCTGGAATCCGATGACAGAACGGATTTTTTGGAAAATTTGCCCTCTTTTGTTTCTGCCAAATACATTGATTGGTTAGAACCCGATAAAAAAAGTGAGGCGCAGACGCTCTTGGGTTACCAAGAAAATAGCATAGGTCGTTTGATGAGCACCACTTATATTTCACTTTTTGATGACAAAAGCATAGAGCAAGCCATTTCGTATATCCGAAAAAATGGTTTTGACAACGACAATTTGAACCTTATTTACATCATAGACAGACAGGGAAAACTGCTGGGCGAAGTGCATTTGCGCAAATTATTGCTCGTGCCCGTGCATCAGAAAATTCACGATTTGCTGGAAACTTGCCATGCGCAGGTGCAAGCCACTGCCGACCAAGAAGCCTGTATTCAAGCCTTTAAGCAATACGATGATAGGATTTCTATTCCCGTGTTAAACGAGGAAAATCAACTCTTGGGCATTGTAACAGTCGATGACGTTTTACACGCTTCCGAGGAAGAAAATACCGAAGATATCCAAAAATTTGGGGGTTTGGAGGCTTTGGATTTTCCTTATCAGTCCACGTCTATTTTGGAATTGGTGCGCAAACGTGCGGGCTGGCTTATTTTGCTTTTTTTTAGCGAAATGCTTACCACTACTGCCATGGGGCATTATGAAGAAGAAATTCAAAAGGCGGTGATGCTGTCTTTTTTTGTGCCTTTAATTATTTCCAGTGGGGGTAATTCAGGTTCACAAGCAGCCACGCTGATTATACGTGCCTTGGCATTGGGCGAAATCCAACTGAGTTCCTGGTGGCAGGTTTTTAGACGAGAGCTTTTTTCTGGTGCTTTACTTGGTTTGGTGTTGGGTTTGATTGGCTTTGGTAGAATCGCCATAGGCTCTTTGGTTTTTGGACAATACAGTGAGCATTGGTTTTTGATTGCTTGCACCATTTGTTTCTCTTTGATAGGTGTTGTTGTTTGGGGAACCATTACAGGCGCTATGCTTCCGTTTTTTCTCAAAAAAATGGGCTTAGACCCTGCCACTTCCTCTGCGCCTTTTGTGGCAACGCTTTCTGATGTTACGGGGCTGATTATCTATTTTACGATAGCAAGTTTAGTTTTGGGTGGTACGCTGATTTAAACTATGAAAGTTTTTAAATTGAGTCCACTTGCCAAGTGGCAAATAGAACAAGAAACTTGGGGCTTGATGTGTCCTTTGTCTTTTGTGCGCTTGCTGTTTTTTATCAACCAAAATGGCGACAAATTATTTTCGTTTTCCGACCCCTTGACGCTTTTTGGCGTTGAGGTGGCGCATGCGCATTTTGTTTGCACGGAGCGAAATTTCTCCCTGCATATTTTGCAAAACCGAACCGAAAACGGCTACTTATTGCCAGAATTTCCCACCTTAGACTATGTGCTCGTTTTGCAAGATGCGCCTGCGGATATTAAAGCCGATTGGCGTACAGCCATTAGAGAACTGCCAGAATTTATGTTTGTAAGTGTTTTGCCTGCAAAGACTTGGGACTTCGGACACAGTCCGTTTTAGTCTGCTTCGCAGGCAAGATTACCCAGCAATGAAAATTCCTGCGTCTGCGCATTTCAGAATGATATGCTTGATTTTTCTAAAAAAATCAACTATATTTGCGCTTACTTTTGAAAAACTACATGTTAAAAAACTATCTGTTGCTCCTTTTAATCGGTTGCATTTGGGGTTCTCAATTTGCCTTAAACCATTTTGCCTTGCAAGAAAATACTGAAATGACTATTTCTTTTTTCCGGGCAGCTTTTGGGGCATTTACCTTGGCAATCGTGCTTTATTTTTACGACAGAAAAAACAAAGAACATTTTGGTGCAAGGGAGTGGCTTTCCTTTGCGTTGATTGCCTTATTTGAGACGGTTATTCCTTTGCAGTTGATTTTGTGGGCGCAACAAGAAATAGAAAGCAGCCTTGCTTCTATTTTAATTAGTACGGTGCCTTTGTGGGCAATTGCGCTGGCATATCTTACAGAAAAAAAAGAAAATAAACCCAACTGGCAAGACGGCATGGGTGTTTTGATAGGTTTTGCAGGGGTTTGCCTTTTGCTTGCCGATGGTTTTCAAGGCGGATTTAGTCTGGTGCGTGCCATGGCTTTGCTTTTGGCGGCGTGTTGCTTTGCCATTGCTATTGTGCTGATCAAAAAATTATTGGGACAACATTCGCCCATTCGTGCCACACGCAATATTTTACTCATGGCATCTTTGCTTTTGCTTCTCATGGCAATCGTGCAGGGGGAATCTTTGCGTTTGCACGTTTCTCCTTTGGGGCTTACCAATTTGCTGGTTTTAGGTATTGTGTGCACGGGTTTTGTTTGGGTGTTGTACGCCACGTTAATTCGTAGGGCAGGTATTGCTTTTACGTCTATGGCAAATTATTTGGTGCCACCTGTTGGATTTTTCTTGGGCATGTTGCAAGGGGAAAAAATAGATGCCAAACGTTTGATTGCGCTGGGTATGATTTTAATCGGCTTATTATTTAAATGGCTTTGGCAACGCATTTTTGCAAAAAGCAGGGAACATTTCAAATAATATAGTATCTTTGCCGAAGCCTTTGTGAATATGTCGCACTTAACAAAAATACAAAAAGAAACTACTCCCCAACATGTTGCCATTATTATGGACGGCAATGGTCGTTGGGCAGAACAGCAAGGAAAAGACAGGGTTTTTGGTCATCAAAATGGGGCTGAAAGCGTTAGAAATGCAATAAAAGCTGCCTTGCAATCGGGCGTGCGTTATCTAACACTTTACACGTTCTCTGCTGAAAATTGGCAACGTCCAGAAGAAGAAGTGCGTGCCTTAATGCAACTTTTGGTTGAATTATTGGTGCTAGAATCTCCAAAACTCAACGCAGAGGGCGTGCGCTTGGGCGTGATTGGACAAACGCATCTTTTGCCAGAATCTGTGCAAGAAAAATTGCATGAAACCCTTGCGCTTACACAATATAACGACAAGTTGCATTTGATTTTGGCATTGAGTTATAGTGCGAGAAATGAAATTTTGCAAGCTGTAAAATCCATTGCCGAAGCAGTGGCTGAAAAAGCGATAAATCCCGCAGATATTACCGAGGAAATGTTTGCGCAAAATTTAAGCACCGTGGGCATTCCAGACCCCGATTTGCTCATTAGAACCAGCGGAGAAATCCGCATTAGCAATTTTTTGCTTTGGCAAATGGCATACACGGAGTTTTATTTTACGCCCGTTTTGTGGCCATCATTTACCCAAGAAGATTTTTTTGAGGCTATTCTAGCCTACCAACATAGACAAAGAAGGTTTGGCAAAACCCAACAACAAATTTAAACTATCATTCATTCATGCGCAATATTCGCTTTTTATTTTTCTTGCTCCTTGCTTTGAGCGCAACCCTAACTGCACAGTACAAAAACATGTACGAAATTGCAGGCATTCGCGTGGTAGGCAACCAAAGTGTTGATGAAAATAGCGTGATTTTACTGTCGGGTTTGCGTGTGGGGCAATCTTTGATTTTGCCCAGTGAAACCATTGGCAATGCTATAAAAAGTTTGTGGAAACAAAATTATTTTTCCGATGTAAAAATAGAAATCACCGAAAAAATCGGGCAATTGGTTTATTTGGAAATACAAGTGATGGAGCGGGTTCGTGTGAGCAAATTTAACATAACGGGCGTAAAAAGTGGCGACATTAAAAAACTCAAAGAAAAAATTAGCCTAAAACCAGGCATGCAACTTTCGGAAAACTTGGTTTATGAAGCAACCCAGCGCATTCAAAAATATTACGAAGAAAAAGGCTATTTTAATGCACAAGTTCAGGTGCTCCAACAATACGACTCCGTGAGTGGTGGCTTGCGCTTGGCTTTGAATATCAACAAAGGCAAAAGATTTAAAATACAAAAAATAGAAACCGAGGGCAATGTCAAATTTAGCAATGCCAAAATTCGCCGTTACCTCAAAAATACCAAACAAAAA
Organism: Flavobacteriales bacterium; assembly: GCA_947460225.1. GTDB lineage: Bacteria > Bacteroidota > Bacteroidia > Flavobacteriales_D > CANHHI01 > CANHHI01. Next base: position 11,894 of record CANHHI010000002.1, on the reverse strand, counting down.
CTTTGGATACGCTTTTACAAAAGTTCTAAGTTTATCCGTGAAAAATTTGAAGAGGATAAAATCAATTTAATTGCCAAGTACAGAAAACAGGGCTATCGAGATGCAAGCATTGTCAGCGATAGTTTGGTGGTGCTTGATGATAAAACCTTAAAACTTATCATCAAAATCCAAGAGGGCGTGCAGTATCATTTCCGCAACATACGTTTTGTCGGCAATACCGTGTATCGCTCTGGGTTTTTGGATACTTTGCTGGGTATCAAAAAGGGAGACATTTACAACCAAGATTTGCTCAACCAAAGGCTGACCTACGACCAAAAATCGTCTCGGGATATTTTGGGTTTGTATATGAACAACGGCTATTTGACTGCCAGCGTGCAACCCTTGGAGGTCGGTATAGAAAAAGATTCCATAGATTTGGAAATTCGCATCAGAGAAGGCGAGCAGTATAGAATTGGCAGGATTTTTATTACAGGCAACGACAAAACCAAAGACTACGTGATTCAGCGCAGTTTATACACTTTGCCAGGGGAACTTTTTAGCCGAGAAAATATTATCCGTACCCAAACAGAGCTGTCCTCAAAAGGCTATTTTAATGCGGAAAAAATTGGCATAGAACCTATTCCGCACCCTGAAGACAACACGGTGGATATTCGCTATACGGTAGAAGAAACGTCTTCCGACCAGGTGGAGCTTTCAGCAGGCTGGGGGGGCTATAACTCTGTGATTGCCAGTGTGGGCTTGGTGCTGAAAAACTTTTCTTTGCAAGATATTTTTAAAAAAGAAGCATGGCGACCTTTGCCAGCAGGGGCAGGACAGGAGTTGTCCTTGAAAATATCTGCAACGGGCTTGTATTATCAAAATTATAGTTTTCAATTTACAGAACCTTGGCTGGGTGGGAAGAAACCGCATTCTTTTACGCTTACGGGTTCTTATTCTTTGAATAGCAACAACCAAACAGGTGCCAAAAGACAATCTTTTGCTATTATTGGTGCATCGGTTGGTTTTGGGCAAAGGCTTACTTTTCCAGATGATTATTTTACTTTGCAGGAGGAAATTGGCTACCAACACTATAATGTCAACAATTACAGCTTTTTTTCCTTGAAAAACGGCAAAACGCATAACTTTAACATCAGTTTGCGTTTGCAAAGGAAATCCATAGACCACCCAGTGTATCCACGCAGTGGTTCGCATATTTTGCTCAGTGGGCAGTTTACGCCACCGTATTCTTTCTTTATGCCAACCGCACAGGTGGAAAAAATCAAAGAAACCCAAGAATTTCCAGTGGCGGAATACTATAAAATTAAATTTGCCACCGAGTGGTTTACGCCCTTGACCAAAGACCAAAAATTGGTATTGCGCTTAAAAGCTGGCTTTGGCTATTTGGGGTATTATAATGCTAAATTGGGCTTAAATCCTTTTGAACGTTTTGCCGTGGGCGGAAATGGCTTGACGGGTATCGGTATTTTTTATTATGGGCGTGAAATCGTTGCGTTTAGAGGCTATGATGACGAGGCGGTGAATTACAAAAACGGCAGTGCCATTGTGGCGAAATATACAGCAGAACTTAGGTATCCGATTATCATTAGCCCGAGTGCGACTATTTTTGCCTTGGCTTTTGCCGAGGCAGCCAATACGTGGATGGATTTTAAAAATTTCAATCCTTTTAATTTAAAACGAAGTGCTGGTCTTGGATTGAGAATTTTCTTGCCTATTGTGGGCATGCTCGGTTTGGATTACGCATGGACTTTTGATAATTTGCAAGAATTTGGTAAATATAATGCGCCTGGTACTGGTAGGTTTGTGTTTACTTTGGGCTTCCAAGTGGGGGATTTATAATAACTTTTATATTTTTTACCTAAGTATTTGGAAATTTCTTACCTTTGCTAAGGTTATGCTATGAAGAAATGGCTTTTGCGTTTGTGCCTTTATGGAAGTCGGTTGTTTGCACAAGAAAAGCATGAAAATATTGCGGGTTATAAATTAGCCAAGCCAGTCTATAACAAGTCCGCTGTGAAAAGCATTTTTTGGTGCATATTTTTCACAAAAGACTTTCGCAGTGAGTTTAATTTAATAATGCAAAAAATATAAAAAATGTTTATTGCTGGGGTTGTTCAGCGTACGATAACATAAATTAACATTATGATAACTGAAGAACAAGTAAAAGCATTGATTGCCGATATGGAAAGTGATTGGATAGAGCGAACAATTTCCATCAAAGAAGACAAATTAGGACCCGCTGTTTGTGCTTTATCTAATGATTTTCCAAATCATAAACATTCAGGATATATTTTGTTAGGCGTGTATGATGACGGTAAATTAGCAGGTAAGCAATGGACAGATAAAGAACTTCAAACCATTGGCGGAGTTAAAACGAATGGCAATGTCCTGCCTCCACCCTCGCTGATTGTAAGCCCTGTTTTTACATTTCCCGAAGGCGAAGTGGTGGTGGTGGAGGTTAAACCTTCTAGTTATCCGCCTGTACGATATGATGGGAGATGCTGGATAAGAACAGGTCCAAGACAAACAAAAGCAACAGGAGAAGAAGAAAAAATTCTAACAGAACGAAGAGCAGCTTATGTAAAGACTTATGATTTAGCCCCTGCACTTGGAGCGACTATTGATGATATTGCCATTGAATATTTCAAATCAACTTATCTGCCAATAGCCATTGACAAAGACACCATCAAAGAAAATGGCAGAACAGTAGAAGAGCAACTCGCCTCTCTGCGGTTTTTTAACATGAAAGAAAATTGTCCTAATCATGCGGGAATTTTAATTTTTGGACTAAATCCAGAATATTATTTACCAGGGGCGTATATTCAATATGTAAGGTACAGAGGAGAAGAAATGACTAGTGATGTTGAATTTGAAAAGAAATTTTCAGGTGCACTTGTTACAGAACTTCATTCAATAGATGATTTTATAAAAAACAATATCATTAAAGAAAGACCCGTAAAAAGAGATTCTTTTCAAGAAGACCTGATAAGGAATTATTCGTATTGGGCATTACGTGAATTGATTATGAACGCCATTATGCACAGAAGTTATGAAACAAATGCGCCTATTTATATTTATGAATTTTCCAATCGTATAGAAATATTAAATTCGGGTGGGCTTTTTGGTGATGCCAATGCTCAAAATTTCCCTAATGCAAGTGATTATAGAAATGTTGTGCTAGCCGAAGCTATGAAAATTCTTGGCTATGTAAATAAATTTAATTATGGCGTAAAGCGAGCCATAGATGAATTGATTAAAAATGGAAATGGAAAACCAGATTTTGATTTGACCTTAGGTACAAAATTTAAAGTTTCAATCTTTATAAACAAAGAATGGTAAAATGAAATCCATCATATTTTTTAACAATAAGGGCGGTGTAGGTAAAACCACAACCGTATACCATGTTGCGTGGATGCTTTCAGAACTTGGTATAAAAACAATTGCCATTGATTTAGACCCGCAGTCAAATTTGACCTCAATGTTCTTGACGCCTGAACGTCTTGAAGAGGTTTATGAACGAGATTTGTCTCTAACAATTCTTGATTCTATTAATCCTGTTGTATCAGGAGAGCCTTATAAGCCTGTTCATATAGAGAATATTAGTGATAACCTAGGTTTGATTCTTGGTAATCTTTCTCTTTCAGTTTTTGAAGATAAGTTAAGCGATGCTTGGCTCAAATCATTAGGGGGAGATGCTTATGCTTTTAAACTAACTAGTATTTTTAATACGATTATCAACGATGCCGTTAGTCGTTTTGGTGCGGAGATTGTTTTAATAGATGTTGGACCAAATTTAGGTGCTATTAACAGGGCGGTAACCATTAGTTCGGATTTTATAATAATGCCAGTAGCTTCTGATTTATTTTCTCTACAAGGTATAAAAAATTTAGGGCAAACATTACAAAAATGGAAAATAGATTGGCAAGATCGTGTACAACGAAAACCAAAGGATGTTGCTTTTGAAATACCTTCAAAAAATTCAACGCCAATTGGTTATATCGTCATGCAATATTCCGCAAAAGAAAGTAGCCCTGTAAAATCATATCTAAAATGGGCAAATAGAATACCAGCCATATTTTCAGAGTACGTTTTAGGAAACAAGTTAGATGTAAAATCTGTTGACAATGACAACAATTGTATTGCCTTATTAAAACATTATAGGAGTTTAGCCCCTATGTCCATGGAATCAAACAAACCAATTTTTCTTTTGAAACCTGCCGATGGTGCAATTGGTGCGCATCTTTATGCTGTTCAAAAGAGTTATGAGGAATTTAAGTCGTTAACAATAAACATTCTAAATAAGTGTAAATAATGTAAGTGTTTTAATCGCTGGAATCTATTTCGTGAAGAGGATTAAAAGCGGTTTTCAATTTTCAAAATCGCCTATTAGGGCGATTTTTTTCGTGTTTTTAGATGCGTATTTGCATAAAATTTGTATTTTTGCCTTATGTTTTTACTTTATGCGTTTTTATTGGTTTTTATTTGCCTTTTTGAGTATAGGCAAGCTATTTGCACAGGAAAAAGATAGCTTAAACGAGTTTTTAGACCGTTCTTTTGAGCAAACTTTGGAAGACATCGCCGAGAGCATGGGCGAACAGGAGTTGGATTTGGTAGAAATTCAAGAGGATTTGAATTATTTGCGGGAAAACCCCGTTTCTTTGAATAAAGCCAGTGCGGAAGATTTGCAAAAAATCCCTTTTTTGAGCCCTTTGCAGATTCATGCCATTTTGCATCACCGCAGAAAATTTGGCAATTTCATCAATTTATATGAACTGCAAAATATTGAGGCTTTGGATATGCCTTTATTACAGAAATTAAAGCTGTATGTGCAAGTTGCGCCTGTTTTGCGTACGCCTTGGAGCTACAAATTGCTCAAAGAAAAAGGACGACACGAATTAACGGCGAGGTATGGGCGGATTTTAGAAACCCAAGAAGGATATAGAAAACTGGACAAACAAGGCAATGAAAAACCCATAGAGAAAAAATATTTGGGCAATCCAGATAAGTTTTTTCTGCGTTATCGGTTTTCGGTGCAAAACCGTTTGAGTGTGGGCGTTACTGCTAGCGAAGACCAAGGGGAGAAAATGTTTCAGAATCCGTATTGGAAATATGGTTTTGACTTTTACAGTGCGCATTTTTTCATGCGGGATTTGGGTTTTGTGAAAACTTTGGCGGTGGGCGATTTTCATGCCGAATTTGGGCAGGGCTTAACTTTTTGGTCGGGATTGGGTTTTGGCAAAACCGCTCAAGTTTTGCAGGTGGAAAAAAATGCGTCCATTTTAAAGCCCTACCGCTCTTTAAACGAGTATCAGTATTTGCGAGGTTTGGCAATGACTTTGTCTTTGCACAAAAACCTAGAACTGACTGTGCTGGGTTCATATCGCCATAAAGATGCGGTGGTTAATCCCATAGACAGCACGGCGGAAAGCGGTTTGGAGGAAAATTTTAGCAATTTTAGTTTGTCCAATTACCACAATACCGCCAATTCTTTTAAAAAGCGCAATCAAATTCAAGAGGCACTCACGGCGATGTATTTGCAATACAAACGCAGTCTTTTTCAAATGGGCTTTACGGGCAGTTATATCCATTGGAATAAAACGCAAAAGCCAGATGATGCACCCTATAATTTGTACAAATTTTCGGGCAATCAAAATTATAACTTGGGTTTGGATTATCGCTTGACTTGGTCTAGCGTCTATCTTTTTGGTGAGCTGGCAATGTCTGAAAGTTTGGGCTATGCTATTTTGCAGGGTTTGGTGGCTTCCTTGCACAAAAAAGTGTCTTTGAGTTTGCTGTATAGAGATTATGCACCGAATTATCATGCTTTTTACGCCCGTGCCTTTGGCGAAAGCTATGATGCCAACAATGAAAAAGGCATTTATTTGGGTGTGCAGGTAGATTTTACCAGTCGTTTGCAATGGCAAAATTACCTGGATTTTTTTCGGCAACCTTGGCTCACGTATAGCGTGCAAACGCCAGGGGAGGGCATGGATTTTTTGAGCCAACTCAATTACAATTACCGAAAGTATTATCAATTTTACATCAAATATCGCTACAAACGCAAGATTTACACTTATACCGAGACTGCGCCCACATTTGCCGTGGCATGGCAAAACCAGCACAATTTTAGGCTCAACGTTACCTACCCCTTGTTTGGGTATTTTCGGGCGCAGAGCCGTGCCGAGACCAGAGCCGTACAAGACCATAAAGGCACAAGATTTGGTTATGTACTTTTGCAAGATATAGATTTCAGCCCAAAATCTTTTCCTGTACAGGCAAAATTTAGATACGCAATCATTCAAACAGATGACTATGACACCCGCATTTACGCCTATGAAAGCGATGTGCCTGCCACGTTTTCCATTGTGCCGTACTACGAAACCTCGCATCGGCTGTATTTGATGCTGAAATGTAAAGTTTACAAGGGCTTGGAAACCTGGGTGCGTTTAAGCACGAGCATTTACAACAACAAAGAAACTTTGGGCAGTGGTTATGAAGAAATTAGAGGAAACACCAAATCAGAAATCAAGGCATACCTTCGCTACGGCTTTTAGGCAATTTTGGCAAAACATGTACAGGCATGCAAGCCAAGTGCCAACCTGTTTGTTTTGCGCCGAAGTGTTGGCTGAGGGCTATATTTGTCTTTCTTGTCGGGCAAAATTACCCACCCAAAGCCCCGAGTTTCTCACTTTATGCCAAAATAGAGCCAGGCAAAATGGCTTGGTGGCTTTTCAAGGGCTTTGGCATTTGTTTGATTATCAAAAACAAAGCCGTGTGCAAGGCATTTTACACGAAATTAAATACAAAAATAATCCACGCTTGGCACAAGAAATGGGCAGGTGGCTGGGGCATTTGCTCCAAGAAACAAATCAAAAATGGGATTTATTGCTTCCAGTACCTTTGCATGCGCAAAAATTGCGCCAAAGGGGCTATAACCAAAGCGAAGAAATAGCCAAAGGTGTGGCAGAAGTTTTGGCTATTCCCCTTGGCAGGGATATGTTGCAACGTAAGACCCATGGGGAATCGCAAACCAATAAAAATGCTTTGCAAAGGTTTTTGCATGTCAAAAATAGTTTTGCCTGCACAGCAGAAATTACGGCAAAACACGTTTTGCTCATAGATGATGTCTTTACAACGGGTAGCACTTTGGAGGCACTGGCTTTGTGTATTTTGCAAAAAAATCCACACCTCCAACTATCGGTGGCGACTTTGGCAAGAGCAGGGAAACTAAACGCCTTTTAGCACCAACACGATTTCTCCTTTTGGGGGATAGTTTTTCAGGTGCATCAGCAAACCATCGGCGGGCATAATTAAAGTTTCCTGGAACTTTTTGCTGATTTCTCGGCACAAAGCCAGCTCCCGATTTGCCCCCAATAGCTGAACAATTTCCTCCACCAATTTGATAATGCGATGCGGGGATTCATACATCACCACGGTTCGGCTTTCCTTGGCAAAAGACAAAATGCGTGTTTGCCTGCCTTTTTTCAAAGGCAAAAAGCCTTCAAATAAAAAACGCTCCGAAGGAAATCCAGACTGCACCAAAGCAGGCACAAAAGCCGTAGCACCAGGCAGACATTCCACTTTTACGCCCAAAGCAAGTGCCTCCCGCACCAGCAAAAAACCGGGGTCGGAAATAGCGGGCGTGCCTGCATCGGAAATGAGCGCAATATTTGCGCCTTCTGCTATTTTTTCTGCCCAATGTTTCACAATGCGATGTTCATTGTGCATGTGGTAGCTATACAAAGTCGTTTGGATTTGATAATGGTTGAGCAGAATTTTGCTTTGGCGGGTGTCTTCCGCCAAAATCGTATCTACTTCTTTGAGTATGCGCAAAGCCCTAAACGTAATATCTTCTAAATTGCCAATCGGCGTGGGGACAATATACAACATAATAAAATTTTCCGACAAATATAACAAAAAAAACAGGCAAACCCTGTACGTTATCTGCGCCTTTGGCGCAGGCGTTTTCATCGCTGGGATATCGAGCCTGCGAAGCAGATTAAAACGGACAATGTCCGCCTGCCCTGCCGTAGGCAGATTAAAACGGTCTCTGACCGTTACTCTGCCAAATGTTTGAGTTGATTGCGCAAGTCTATCACGTAACTATTTTGTGCAAGCAAAGCAATAACTTGCTCTGCAAAGTTTACGAGCATGCCGTAGAAAAAAGAACCCTGTTTGATGCGTGAAGAAATCACGTAGTGATGCTGGCTATCTGCCCAGTCTAAAAGGAGCAAAATGATGCCTAAAAACAAGGCTGTTTTTAAAAAACTCACCACTGCACCAAGGGTTTTGTCTAACCAAACCAAGCGCAGAAGCGGAAAAATTTTGTTTGCCAAAAGCCATATACACACATAAAAAATCAGCAAGAGCACAAAGAATACCAGCACAAAAGCGATAATTTTCTCAAAGCCTTGCACTTGTGTCCATGTTTGCAATATGTTCGCTTCAAAATAAGCACCATAGCGCACTGCGCCCAAAATGGCTAAAAAAACGGCAAAAAACTGCCCCACAGATTGCCAAAAGCCATTTTGGTAACCTTGGTAAGTTGCCCAAATCAAAGGCAAGACAATAATCAAATCCAATATATTCATATTCTGTTATTTTGTTCGTAAATTTGTGGCAAAGTTAGCGTTTTTTCATGGAAAAAAAATACATAGATTTAGAACTGGAAAAAAAATACGCCCAAGTGGTGCGGTTTTTTGCCAAAACCCAAGGCACTGTAATAGATTTGCAGAGCATGATTTTTTTAATTGGCGTAAGGGAATTGGGGCAAGTGCGCAAGTTTAAAAAGCAAGAAAAGATAGATTTGATGCACTTAGCCGTTTGCAGACTACTTACGCCTTATGGCTACTACGAACTGGAAGGCTTGGACGATGCAGGCTGGGCGCATTACAAACAAATAGAAGAACTCCCGCCCCTAGACCAAAGCGAACAAGAACGGCTCATGAAAGACGCCATGGTGTATTACTTTGAACAAGAAAGACTGCTGGAATAGCAGTCTTTTCTTTTGTTTATTTTTTTATCTCTTATTGCCATGTTACTTGCAACAATTCGCCTTGCGTGAGTTGAGCATTGGTTCTTATCCATTTTAGATAAGGTAAACCGCCCATATAGTTATTAGTTAGACCTACTTCTTTATCCCATAATCCAGCAGTTATGCCATTAAATGTGTTAAGTAACCCATTTACGCCGACTGCTGCTTTTAATGTAGCCATAGGTACTTGTCTTGTTCCACAAAGACCAGACCCAGGTACACTATTAGTACCCGTAAGACGACTAAATGATAATGCGCAAGTTAAGGTTACGTCCGTATTGGATATACTCAAACTATTATTCATGGTGTTATAGTTTATAGAAGCTGGTAGCGAAGCATTTAGGCTTGAAGCAGTGCCAGGCAATACGCTTTCACCTTGTATATACCCTATCGTTTTCTGTGCATTGCCTGAAAGTGCTAGAATCGCTGACATATTGACCAAAACGAAACTATTCAAAATCTTAGGAGAAGTATCTCCATCAATAACATAAAAAGTACCTATCAAACCACCCATTTGTTGAGCAGAAGTTGTGAGATTGCCAGAAAGAATTTCGCCATACATAAAAGTATCAGAAATGCTTGCAAATCCTTGCAACTCACCAACCAATCCACCCGTTCTATCTCCATCTTCTGTTTTGATTGAGCCTATATAAAAACATCTATTAAGCTCAGAACTACTGCGAGAAATACCTATTAAACCACCCAAAAGACCTTTTGCATTAACATATCCTCCAACCACACCAACATTAGATATAACAGTAACAGCAGGGCTATTATTTGGTCTAATACCTGCTTGTCCAGTGAGTACACCAACATAATGTGATGTAGGTGCATTTATATTAGGCTTCATAAAAACCAAATTACTAATCTTTGCACCGTGTACAGCGGCAAAAAGCCCAACAAAATCACCTACATTGCGTATATCTAGGTTAATAATTTTTTTATAATTTCCATCTAATTCTCCCTTAAAAGCACCTGTTGTATTATTATAAGAAATAGTACCTGGACCTCGAATAGGTCTAAACCCAGTAAAACCATCAGTATTAACCGCAGGGAATGTGATGTCTCTATCCAGTTTGTATTTTGCTGTGGCTGTTACGTCATATTCCATACCTTGCAAATCTCTCCATGTTTTAATGAGGTATTGTTCTTTTTTTACAGTAACATCGCCACTAGTTGCTAAAAGAACAGGATTGGTTCCAGTGGTTCTAATTTCTACCTTTAATGTTCTATCTCCATCTAAAATAGGTACATATTGATTTATGCTAAAAAGAGTACCGCTTAAATTGGCAAGGGCACTTGTAAAGTTTTGACCGACATTAGCATTAATACCTCCAAATGTTAGGGTGATTGCATAATTACCAGTGAACCAGTTGCTTATGGCATATAAATCTGGTTTAGTAAAGTCACCTGCACCAATTCTATTCTTTTCAAAACCAGCACCAGCAGTAGCGTAAGAAATAGTTTCTAAGTTTACCAAATACTCAATTCTAAACGAATAAGTTAGCGATTTTTGCTTATCTTCTGATAAAATCACAAGCTGACTCAAATCTGTTGGTATTGCGGCATTTGCTTGTGTCAATGCCGTTGTGTTTAGCACAATGTTGTTATTGTTATATTTCGCAGTATTGCCATTCGCAGTAGCAAGTGTACTAAACTGAACACTTGCATTAGGCTTAACTCCTTTGAGTACGTAAGTTCCACCATTTGCAGTAGCATTCTCCAAAACCAAACCAGAAGTTGAATTGAATGTTTTACCCCCCTGTTTAAATGAGAGACTGGTCAGAGCCACATCGCTAGACAAGAAGTTATAACTTATCGTGTAAGGTCGGCTTTGCACAGCAGATTGAGATGTAACAACAACACAATTCAAGCAAGTGTTTTGATCTTGAAGGATAGGCTTTTGCGGACTATTATTAGACAAACGAACATCAGCAAGCAAAGAACTGTTTACACCAGTGGTATTATTCAAAACCCAAGAATTCGGATCAAGTGCTAATGTGCCTTTGCCATTAACCAACTTCGTGGTTAAGGTAATATTAGACCCATTTACTGTGCCCGTTACAAGAGTATTAACAAAATCAGGCGCAAAATTATATCTAAACTTAATGTTATTTCCATCGTCTATCTTAACACCATTGTTGTAAAAAGGCACAGATTTAAGGCTATATACGGTCTTTTTTCTATGGTCTTCTGAAAGCACTGTAATAAAATCGTCCTTATTGATAATAGATGCTCCAGACGCATTGTCAAGAGATAGAAACAAAGGCGAATTACCAGAAGGTGTTGTTGCGTTTAGGCTTGGTACAAATGTGAGTTGGAAAGAACCATATCCACTAACAAACCTATTGGCTCCAAAAGATGCTGCAATATTTAAATTTGCTACATCTCCCGTTGGTGCGCCTATCGTTAATTGAGCAGTCTTATCCAAGGAAGTGTTGTCTAACAAACTATTCGTGCCTACCGTTTGTTTCAGCGTTGGTGTTCCTGTAAGTAATGCCTCTTCTGACAAATAGGTTACATCCAATCCGTATCTACTTGTGGCATATCCATCCTGGCTTTTAATGATAATCGCATTAGGATGACTAGAATTAGATGAACCAACTGGGGGTTGTGGATTATTTATAGGAAATATACTTCCAGGCTCTATTGTAGCTCCATTTGAAATTGATAAATCTGCAACATCATAAGATATGGCTGCTCTTCTGTATGCATCTGTCAAAGCTATTGTAGTAGGTGCGGGAGAAGGTACATTCCAAATCTTAGCAGATATGACTGCACCAGTTATAGCATGGTTACCCGGCGTTTTTTGTTGGATTCTCCATGAAACAATGTTAGACTCCGAGCCCAAAAAACTCAGGTT
>CANHHI010000001.1 GCA_947460225.1 Flavobacteriales bacterium | reverse complement strand
GCTCCGACCATTATTCTTTTGTTAAGCAAAATGTGCCAGCTATATTTTATTTTGGCGGTTTTCATGCGGATTACCACAAAAGCACCGATACTGCCGAAAAAATTCAATACGAACTTTTGCAAAAAAGAACACAGCATATTTTTCAGTTGGCTTGGCGTTTGGCGCAGTTTAAGAATTTAAGCCCCAAAGGGTTTTAATTATTCTTTTTTAGATTTTAATATGATGCGCAGTGCCGAATTGTAGGAACGGTATTGGCTGAGCCATTGCAATAAAATAAATATTTTATTTTTGGTGCCTAAAATTTGAAATAAGTGCACAAAAAACCACACAATAAACGCCCAAAAACCGTGCCAAACTTTTCCAAAAACCCTAACGACGCCAACACCCAAGCCAACAGCAACCATGCTGCCTTTGTCGTGGTAAGCAAAAGCTAACATCGGTTTTTGGAACACGGCACGCACCAAGTTTTTTGCCAAATTTTCAGCTTGTGCAATGGCAACAGGCGCAAGTTGTGGGTGTCCTTTTTCGTAGCCTTGCGTTTGCATGCTGGCTTGGTCGCCTATGCAGAAAATATCTTTCCCTTGAAGGACTTGATTGTATTCATCTACGCCAATTCTGCCATTGGGCAATTGAAATTTTTCCAAACCAGATACCGTTTGCGCCCGAACGCCTGCCGTCCAAATCACTGTTTGGCTTTGAATGGTTTGCGCATCTTTTATTTGCAAATGCGTGCCATCATAACTCAACACCTCTGTGTTTAAGAGTACTTCTACGCCCAAAGTTTTTAAATGTTTGACAGCCACATCACCCATGCCTTCCGCAAAAGCACCCAGTGCTTTGCCTGATGCTTCAATGAGTGTTATTTTCAGTGCTTTGGGGTCTAGCTCTGGAAAATCCAATTTGAGAATTTTATTGCGCAAATCCGCTAGCGCACCAGCCATTTCTACGCCCGTTGCGCCAGCACCTACTACCACCCAGTTTTTGCTTTGCACACCTTTGTTTTCCCAATCTTCCAAATCGCTTAACAGCGTATTTCTGATGTCCACAGCATCGGATAAAGTTTTGAGCGTTAAAGCGTGTTCTTCCATATCCTTTAAGCCAAAATAATGGCTTTTTGCACCCATCGCTAGCACCAGGTAATCATAATGCAATTCTCCGTCTTGGGTTTGCACAGATTTCTTTTCGGCATCTATGGCTAAAACTTGTGTTTTGCGGATATATGTATTGGGTTCGCCTTGAAAGGCTTTGCGCAGGGGGAAAGCCAAACTTTGTGGTTCTATTTGTGCAGACGCAACTTGATACAAAAGCGGTTGAAAGGTGTGAAAATTTTCTTGGTCTAAAAGTATAATTTGAAAATGTTGTTTGTTGATTTTTTGCGCCAAAGTTAATCCTGCAAAACCGCCACCAATAATCACAACACGGGGCAAAACACTATTCGGAATTTCTAACTTCATCATGTAAATTTTTTATAAAATTAACAAAAAATAGGTAAAACAAATGAAAGCTGGCAGAAAAAAATTAACTTTGAGTAAAATGTATGAAAAAATGATGAATATTTTGCTGTGGCAAGAGTTGCAAATACCTGTTTCTTATCTTATTTGGAAAAAAAGTATTTGGGCATTGTTTGCTGGATTTTTATTCGTTTTTTTGAGTGTTCCTGTGTATAGAATTATGCTCAGAAAAACAGAACTCTTAGACAAGCCCACCGAACAGCACAAAACGCATCATGGCGTAGTACCAACGGCAGGAGGGGTTTTGATTTTTTTATCGCTGGTGCTTACCTATATTTTGTTTTTCCCTGCCGAGATTAGCCCTTGGGCGTTGCGCAAATTTAAAAGTTTCTTTTTGGCTACTTTTTTGCTTTTCCTTTTGGGTGCAAAAGACGATATGCTCAAAGAATCCGCCAACCAAAGATTTATAGGGCAAGCCATAGCGGGTTTTTTTATTTTTTTTAATCCCGATTTGCGCATACAAAGTTTTTATGGCGTTTTGGGTGTGGAGGAATTGCCCACTTGGTTTTCCATTTTGTTTTCTTTTTTTGTATGGATTGTTTTTGTGAATGCCCACAACCTTGCCGATGGTATAGATGGTTTGCTTGCTACGGTTGTTGGCATTAGCACAGCATTTTTTGGCTTTGTGCATTTGGGCAATCAAGACCAAATTTTTGCCCTCGTGTCTTGGGGGACTTCTGGGGCTTGTTGGGCGTTTTTATACTATAACATCAGCAAGAAACAGCGGATTTTTCTAGGTAATATGGGCAGTTTACTCTTGGGTGGCGTTGTGGCATTTTTAACCTTGGAGTATTTATCACACGATGATTTTTATAAAACCCTGCCCAGCTGGCACAATGTTTTAGCCAAAGTAAATAAGCCCGTTTTTGCCATGAGTCTGTCGGTATATCCGCTTTTGGATACTTTGCGGGTGTTTGTATTGCGCACAGCCAGTGGAAAATCTCCCTTTGTGGGTGATAAAAACCATTTGCACCACCATTTGCTTTCCCTAGGGCTTAGCCATGCACGTGCCACAACTTGTGCTGGCATTTTTTCTATATGCGCCGTATTTACCGTGATTTTGCTTTCTCGGTTTTTTCAAGCCAATGGGCAATTTATAGGTTTTCTGCTTTATGTAGCTTGTGGGCTGGGTTTATTGTTTTACTGCAAAACCCTCCTTGCCTCCAAACAGGCATAGCCTGCGGTCACAGATCGATTTATTCTGCCTACGGCAGGCTATTTAATTCCTAGAAAAATGAAATTTATTTTAAAAATTTTGCCCAAAAATTTGGAACTTTAATTAAAAAGTTTGTACCTTTGTGGTGCTATTCTAAATGTCCGTTTTGGACAAAAACACGCCGAAAAAATCGGCTGGGGTTATAGTCTTTTAAATATAACCCAACCTGACGGATAACCCCGCTGCAAGGCGTTTGTTGTCCGCGGCGTGTTTTACACGCTGAACGACATTTGGAATAGCAACTTTACAAATCGTCAGGTTGGGTTTTTTGTTGTACAGCAGTGTAGGGGTTTTTGGCGTAACGGCGTTAATCTAAAAAGGCTCGGAGAGTTATAGCTATGCTTGGTTGTATTTTGGTTTTAGTCACTTCCACGTGCTCAAACAAACACAGGCTAAAACCAGCAAAATCTAATCTGTTTACCTAGGTTGCTTGCAACATAGATGAATTGCGGTGTTTTATCTGTTTGCATACGGCAGATGCGCACCAGCTGGCGATGCGTAGGTATTTTAATTTTATTTGTCGTTTGGGGTGTGTACGTGAAACCCTACTTCTACAAGGAAACCCTACCGAAAGGTGGGGTTTCTATTTTTGGAACGGTTACAAACCGTTCCCTACATTTTTGCGTGTATCTTGCCTGCACCGCAGGTGCAGAATAAAACGGACTGTGTTCGTGAATATTTTGTAATTTGACTAAAAATCTTTACTTTTGCTATTTGGTTTTATCTAAATAATGCCCATGTTTGCCCAGTTAAGATATAAATTAGCCCATTTTTTGCTCAACCGAAGAACTACGCCAAGGTTGCGCAGGGTGCTTGGCTATGCAGATGCCAAAAGCGTTTTGTTGCTTATTGAGGTAGAAAAACCCAAAGATATAGAACTTGTCAATAGTTTTGCTGGCACTTTGAAACAAAAATACAATATTGCGCAGGTGGTTAAAATTGCCTACGTGCGCCAAAAGAAAATGCTCAAAGAAGATTTGCCTTTTGATTTTGTGTTTACTGCCAAAGATGCTCGGTTTTTTTCGGGTTTGCCCAAAAAAGAGGTGATGCGTTTGGTCGCTAACCTTAAAGTGGATATAGCTATTGATTTTACCGATGACAGAGCGCATTTTATCAAGGGTGTTTTAGCCAAAGTGCCAGCGCATTTTAAAGTGGCAAAACAGCAATTGGCATGGAAAACATTGTACGATTTTTTTATAGAATTGCCTGCAAAATCACCCAAAGAAAGTTTGGTGGAGCCTTTGCATCATTATTTGAGTTTAATCCATGAAAAATAGATATATGGCTTTGCTCTGTTTGGCTTTGTCTTGTAAGCCCAGCACAAAAGAGCAAATTACACAAGACTGCGGAGAACAAACGGCGAATTTGAGGCAAGAAATTGCGCAAAGAGACACGCTTATTGATAATTTAATTGGTTTTTATGCCGAGATGGAACAGAATTTGGCGCATCTTACGCAAAAAAAACAGGAAATTTTTGGTTATACTCATTTGCGGGAAAAAGGCAAAAAACAAGACTTATCGGATAGGCTTAGGGAAGATTTGACGCAAATTGCCACTTTGCAAAAAGAAAGCCAAGAAAAAATTAGCCTGCTTAAAAGTAAATTGCAAAATAGGACGGGGCAGATGTCGCAAATAGAAAAGACCATTCAAGGTTTGCAAAACCGCATGATGATGCAACAAGAAGAAATTGCGGGGCTTAAAAAAGAACTTTGGGGCGTGAGCCAAGAATACGTAAGTCTTTTTGATGAATTTTTGAAAACTACACAAGACACCAGTATAATAAACGAATAGATATGTTTGAGCAAATATCCAAAAAAATAGACAAGGCTTTTCATTTGCTGAAAGGGCAAGGGAAAATTACGGAGGTTAATATATCAGAGGCTTTGAAAGAAGTGAGAAAAGCCCTGCTAGAAGCCGATGTGCAGTATAAAATTGCCAAAGATTTTGTAAGCCGTGTAAAAGACAAAGCCATAGGGCAAGGTATTTTAAAGCATGTTTCTCCAAGGCAAATGCTCATTAAAATTGCCCACGATGAATTGGTGGATTTGATGGGACATACTAGTGCAGACCTCAAGCTAGACCAAAATCCCAATGTGATTTTGCTGGTGGGTATGCAGGGTGCTGGTAAAACTACGCATGCTGCCAAATTGGCAAATTATATCAAGAAAAAAGGCAGAAGCGTGCTTTTGGTGGCTTGCGATGTGTATCGCGCCGCTGCGATAGACCAGCTCAGAACTTTGGCGGAAAAAAATAATTTGGACTTTTTTAGCCAAGATGGCGAACAAAATGTGCTCAGCATTGCCAAAGCGGCACTGCAACACGCCAAAGTAAACCACCACAACGTGCTTATTTTTGATACGGCTGGGCGCATGGCAATAGACGAAGCCATGATGCAAGAGGTGGAAAACCTGAAAAATTTGCTAAATCCGCAAGAAATTCTTTTTGTTGCCGATGCGATGATTGGGCAAGATGCCGTTAATCTTGCCAAAGCCTTTAATGACAGGCTAGCAATTTCGGGTGTAATTTTGAGCAAAATGGACGGAGATACCCGTGCAGGTGCTGCTTTGTCTATTAAAACCGTTGTGGAAAAGCCTATTAAATTTATTGGTACGGGGGAAAAAATAGAGGCTTTGGAGGTTTTTCACCCCGATAGGATTGCCGATAGAATGCTGGGCATGGGCGATATTGTCTCTTTTGTGGAGCGTGCCCAAGAAGCCTTTGATGCGGATAAATTCAAACAACTCAATCAAAAAGTAGCCAAAAACCAACTGGATTTTGAAGACTTTTTAGCGCAAATAGAACAAATAGAACAAATGGGTAGCGTGAAAGACGTGTTGGGTATGGTGCCGGGTATGTCTAACATTGCGCAAAATTTGCCCCAAGACCACAATCCATTTGGCAAGGTGCGTGCCATTATACAATCCATGACGCCCAAAGAGCGCAAAAATCCTGCGTTGATGGCACAACCCAGCCGAAAACAGCGAGTGGCAAAAGGCAGTGCGAGTTCTATTGAAGAGGTGAATAGAATTCTCAAGCAAAGGGAACAGCTTGCCAGCATGCTCAAAATGACGCAGGGCAAACCAGGCGCAATGGCTAGAATTTTTGATGCCATGAAAGGACGCAGTAAATTTTAAAACAACTATATTTTCACGACAACTACGACACAAAATCTTTTGCTACTCAATGGCAAAATTGCAGCACAAAGCCTGCAAAAAAAACTAAAAGCAACCCTAGACCTTAGATTAGAAAAGGGATTGCGTGCGCCCCATTTGGTAGCTATTTTGCTGGGCAATGACGGTGCTAGTGCTACTTATGTGCAGGCTAAAATGAAAGCCTGCCAAGAAATTGGCTTTAAGTCCACGGTTTTACACCTGCCAGAAAATACCAGTCAAGCGGAGCTTTTGGCGCATATTCACGCCCTTAACGCAGATGCGCAAACAGATGGCATTTTGGTGCAATTGCCCTTGCCCAAGCATATTGTGGAAAAGCAGGTGATTTTAGCCATAGACCCAAAAAAAGATGTTGATGGTTTTCACCCCGAAAATCTAGGCAGAGCGGTGATTCATTTGCCTACTTTTTTGCCCGCCACGCCAAAGGGCATTTTGGAATTGTTGAGTTTTTACCAAATAGACGTGCAAGGCAAACATTGTGTGGTGGTTGGACGTAGCCACATTGTCGGCACGCCCATTAGCATTTTGCTCACACGCAACGACAAAATAGGCAATTGCACGGTAACGCTTACCCATTCCCACACGCAAAACTTGGAAACACACACACGCATGGCGGATTTGCTGATTGTTGCCATTGGCAAACCCAATTTTATTACGGCAGATATGATAAAACCGGGTGCAGTTGTGATAGATGTGGGCTTGACACGCATAGCTGATGAACGCAAAAAATCGGGTTATAGCCTTGTGGGCGATGTGGATTTTGAGGGGGCAAAAAAAATATGCAGTGCCATTACCCCTGTGCCTTTTGGCGTTGGACCGATGACGATTTATAGTTTGCTACACAATACTTTTTTGGCTTATGAAAAAGCCCAAGATGATTTGACGGAAAAAGGTGCATTAGAGGAGCCTTCGGTATTTTTTTAAAAATATATGTTGAATTTGCTGAGCCGTTTCTTTTTTATTTGTTTCTGTTTCCATTCCTTGTGTTGGGCGCAGACAAAATTGCGGGGTTATGTGTATGACAAAGAAAATGCCGAGCCTTTGATACAAGCCACGTTAATGCTTAAAAAACAACAGAAAATTGTCAAAACCAATGCCGAGGGGTATTTTGAAATTGTTGTGGATACCACGCACAGTGAAACAACCTTGCAAATCGCTTATACAGGCTATACAACTTTAAATTACCCCATTAAAAAACTCAATGCCAATAAAGTGCTTAAGTTTTTTTTGGATACCGATGAAAAAATGCTTTCCGCTGTGGAAATATTGCCTGACAACAAAGAAAACCCCGCTCATATTTTACTGAGAAAAATTATCGCAAGTCGCCGTAAATACAATTTAGAAAATATGCCACAATGGCAGTATGATGTTTATAATAAAGTTTTGCTCTCGGTGAGCAATGTATCGGAGAAATTTGCCAAAAGCAAGGCAATGAAGCCTTTTGCGCCATTTTTTAGCCAATTAGACACCACTGCAGACGGCAAGCGTTACATACCTGCATTTTTGTCTGAAAGCTATTCTACCACTTACGTGCAAAATAATCCTGCCAAGAAAAAGGAAAAAGTATGGGCAGCCAAAAACTCAGGTCTGGACAACGAAAGTGTGCAACAGTATTTTGGCAATTTATATTTGGAATTAAATTTTCATCAAAATTTTGTGCGGGTTTTGGGCAGTCAATTTGTCTCGCCTTTGTCTGAATATGGCTTGGGTTATTATCGTTATTATTTGGTGGACAGCACTTTGGAAAAAGGTAAAAAACAATATCAAGTGGCGTATTTTCCTAAATTGCCCCAAGAACTTACTTTTCAAGGGCGTTTTTGGGTGGAAGACAGCACGTATTTTGTGCCTAAAATTAAAGCCAACATGTCGCCTAATGCCAATGTGAATCTAATTTACAGTTTGCACGCTGAGCAAAAATACAAAAAACTAGCAGACACGTTGTATGTGATACAAAGCGAGGATTTGCAGGTGCATTTTAATATCGCCGAGCGAAAGATGATAGGGCTTTTGGGGCAAAAAAACACCACGTATAGCGATTATATACTCAACCCAAATTTGTCCAAAGATGTTTTTAAGGGCAATGTGGTAGATTTTGATGAAAAAGAAGATGCTGATACTTTTTTGGCTGAAAAACGCCCGCAAAAACTCAATGTGCAAGAAAATACCGTATATCACTTGAAGGACACCTTGCGCAAAGTGCCACAGTTTCGTGCTTTGGAAAGTTTTGTCAAAACCATG
The DNA here is from genome assembly GCA_947460225.1 of Flavobacteriales bacterium. GTDB lineage: Bacteria > Bacteroidota > Bacteroidia > Flavobacteriales_D > CANHHI01 > CANHHI01. Next base: position 29,029 of record CANHHI010000001.1, on the reverse strand, counting down.
GCAACGGGTTATTGGGATATAGGTTATTTGTCGTTTGGGCATTTGTGGTCTATGTATGGCTATAACGACATTGAAAAACATAGGTTTAAGCTAGCCCTCAGGACTACCAAGAAATTGCACCCAGATTTTAGAATTGGTGGTTATTTGGCGTATGGCACGGGTGATAAAACCTTTAAATATGCTGTGGAAAACAAAATGTTTTTTGATAAAAAAAAATGGGAATATGTTTATGCCATTTACCAGTATGATTTGGACAGGCTTGGCGATGTAGAAACAGAACTTTTTGGTTCGCCCCGTTTGAATTATGGCAGTGATATTTTTTCTTTATTGCTGGCTCGGGTAAATCCGAGGCACTTTTTTATAAGCAATACGTTTAAGATTTCATACGCCAGAGATTGGTTTCAGGGGTTTTCTACCAGCATTGGCTTATTGCGCAAAATGAGCAAGCCCTTAGATTTTAAACTCAATGTGCCTGTGTTCGATGAAAATGGCAACATAGACCCTTTTTATAACAAAATTTTCCTCAAAAATATTCGGTTGTTTTCCGTATCACTAGAAGCGGTGTATTCCCATAAAGCAAGATATATTGCGGGGGCTTACAACCGTGTGCGGCAAGAGTTGCCTTATCCCACGTTTTCTTTTCGCTATGAGGCTGGCATTCCCTATCTTTTTGGGGATTACCAGTTCAATAAAATACAATTGGCTTACGAACAGTTGTTTTTTACGGGTGCTGTGGGCAAATCTTATTTGAGAGTAGAAAGCGGGCATGTTTTTGAAGCCTTGCCTTATCCGCTTTTGTTTATTCATGCGGGTTCGGAGGGCTATGATTTTCGGTATTTGTCGTTTAATACCATGAATTTTGCGGAATTTATTTCCAGTTCTTACATCAGTTTGGTGTATGAACACAATTTTCAAGGGTTTTTCCTCAATAAAATTCCAGGCATACGCTATCTCAAATTTAGAGAAATTATCGGGGTGCGTGCTGTGTATGGTCTTTTAGCCCAAGAAAACAAAAAAGTATTGAACTTAGAAAAAAATTCTTTTACTTTGGAGCAAAAACCGTTTGTGGAAATGAACGTTGGTCTGGACAATATTTTGCTGTTTTTTAGAATAGATGCCGTCTTTAGACTGACTTATTTAGATCACCCCAATATTCAAAAAATAGGAGTTCGTGCCAGTTTTAGTTATACTTTTTAAACATGGAAAAACAAATTTTAAAAGCGGAGCATTTGGTCAAAAAATACGGCAGTAGAACTGTTGTAAAAGATGTCTCTGTGCATGTCAAACAAGGAGAAATCGTGGGGCTTTTGGGTCCAAACGGAGCGGGTAAATCCACGTCTTTTTACATGATGGTTGGCTTGGTTACGCCCAATGGAGGCAAAGTGTTTTTAAACGATGTAGAAATCACTAAAAAACCCTTGTATCAAAGGGCAAAACTTGGCATAGGTTATTTGCCCCAAGAAGTTTCGGTTTTTAGAAAACTTTCTGTGGAGGAAAACATTATGGCAGTGCTTGAAATCACAAACAAAACAACTGCCGAGCGCAACAAAAGGCTTGACGAATTGATTGATGAATTTAATTTAAACCATGTGCGCAAAAACTTAGGCGAAAGGCTTTCTGGTGGCGAAAAAAGACGCACAGAAATTGCTCGTGCGCTTGCTACTGACCCCAAATTCATTTTGCTAGATGAACCTTTTGCTGGGGTTGATCCCATTGCTGTTTCCGATATTCAAGACGTTGTGGCAACTTTGAAATACAAAAACATTGGCATTCTTATTACCGACCACAACGTACACGAAACCTTGTCTATTACCGATAGAGCGTACTTGATTGTGGACGGACATATTTTTAAAGAGGGTACCGCTGAGGAATTAGCCTCCGATGCCGATGTGCGCAGTGTGTATTTGGGTCCGCACTTTGAGTTCAAGCGCAATCCAAAAATCCAAGCCTTGCAAGAAAAAATGGAACAACAACAATTAGGCAAATAAAATGGCTTTGCAACAACAGGATTTCTTTTTTGATGCGCCTTTTGGCTTTGTGTCTATGGGCATTGCGTTTCTTTTGTTTATTTTGGCTTACGCATGGGCGAGAGAAAATTATCAAGATTTTTTGCAGCGTAGCTTTTCGTATTGGTTTTCTCCAAAAAGATTGCAAAAAGAAGTGCCCACAATTTTGCGTGCAGATGTTTTGTTTTTGCATGGATTGTTTTTGTGCATGCTGTCCATGAGCCTTGTTTTGTTTTTTTATGTGATACAACCGTCTATTTTTCAAGGCAGTATGCGTACGCTGGCATTTTATGGCTTGGGTTTTTGTTTGGGCTTTTTGCTTTATTTTTTAGCGGAAAGTCTTCTTTTGAGGGTACTTGGCTATCTCTTAGACATTGAAAAATCCAATCAGGTATATTACCGTTGGACTTTTGTAAGCCGTTCTGGGCTGGGTATTTTGCTCTTGGCTTTGAATATTATGACGTATTATACCCGTTTTGAATGGAAGAGCACTTGGGTTGCAATCACACTGACTGTGCTAATTTTAACAGCTTTTGTGTTAAAATGGTTAAATTATTTAAGCATATCCAGAGCGTATAAGGTTCCGTATTTGTATATTATTTTTTATATTTGCACTTTTGAAATCTTGCCTTTTTGGACAATCGCCCATTGGATCAAGGGATTTTAAAAATTTATTGTATTTGGACTATGGATATAAAGAAAATTCTCATTTCTCAACCCAAACCGCTGGGCAGATCGCCTTACGCTGATTTGGAAGCTAGATACGAAGTGGCTGTTGACTTTATACCTTTTGTAGAAATAGAGGGCTTGACAGACCACGAGTTTAGGCAATTTGACGTGGATTACACGCACTATAAGGCAGTTATTTTCACCAGTAAATATGCTGTGGATCATTATTTCCGTTTGGGCGAAGAAACACGCATGAATACGTCCGAAGACACCAAATTTTTCTGTGCCTCTGATACCGTGGCGATGTATATGCAAAAATACAGAGAAATGCGCCGCAGAAAAATTCTATTTGGTCAAAATTCTGTTTTGGAGCTTTCTGAAATGATTAAAAAGAACAAAAGCAGAAAATTTTTAATTCCTTGCTCGGAGGTTCACCCAGAGGATATTTGCAATTTATTGGAAAAATTGAATATTACCTATTCCAAGGTGCAACAATACCGAACAGTTCCTGCAAAACTAGAAGACAAAAACATAAAAGATTACAATATCATTACGTTTTTTGCGCCATCTAGCGTTACGGGATTTTTAAGCAATTTTCCCGATTATAAAAAAGAAGACCAAATTGTTGCTGCTTTTGGCACACAAACTTTGCAAGAATGCAAAAACAGAGGCATAGATGTGGACATTGCCGCACCACTTCCAGGTATTCCCTCTATGGTGATGGCAATAGAAAATTACATGCGCCAAAAAGAGCAGGTAACTACTCTCTAGTAAATATCCTGGCTACTCTCCCGGCAATACTTGTAAAAATTTCATAAGGAATGGTGGACCGTTTGTCCGCCATTTTTTCTGCGCTAAATCCTTGACCAAATAAGAGCACCACATCGTCTAGGTGCGCGTCCACCTCGCTAATATCTATCATGGTAAAATCCATGCACACATTGCCAAGTACTGCACAGGCTTTGTCGTGTATCCATACCGAACCATTGCCGTTGCCCAAACTTCGGCTAAACCCATCGGCATAACCCACAGGTATGGTGGCTACTTTGCTGTCTTTTTGCAGTATGGTTTTTCTGTTGTAGCCAATAGGTTCTCCTTTTTTCAGTTTCTGAATATGTACAATGCGTGTTTTAAAGGAAATTACTTCTTTGAGTTCTTGTTTTTGCAAAGTTTCGCTGGCAATGCCATATAAACCAATGCCCAAGCGCACCATGTTGTATGTGGCACTGGGGAAACGCTGTATGCCCGCAGAATTTAACAGATGTTTTTGTATAGGGTAATTTAAGGTTTCGCTGGCTTGTTGGGCGCAATTTTCAAATAGGGCAATTTGTTCTTGGGTATATGTGTCTAGGTTTTTATCATCAGCAGAAGATAAATGGCTAAACATAAAAGCTACCTTAATGTACTTTTTGTTTTCTGCTAAAAAACCTAGCACGGCTGGTAGTTCTTGCGGGGCAAAACCCAAGCGGTGCATGCCCGTGTCTATTTCCAAATGAATGGAAAAATTTTCCATGCGATTTTCGTGCAGGTAAGTAATAAGGCTTTGCAGTTGCGCAAAATTACCCACAGCTGGCTCCAATTGATATTCATGGCAAATTCCCCAATCAACAGTTTGCATCACCATAATCGGCTCTTTGACCCCTTCTTTGCGCAAAGCCACGCCTTCATCAGAAAAAGCCACGCCAAAATAATCCACGCCTTTTTGGGCTAAAAACAAAGCAGTTTGTGCTTCACTGCTGCCATAAGCCCTGGCTTTGACCATTGCCATCAGTTTGGTGCTATTGGGCAAGCGTTTTTTAAAATAATTTAAATTTTGTTCCAAGGCGTTGAGGTTGATTTCTAGCCAAGTTTGGTGGTGCTTTTGTTTGAGTTTTTCGGTAACTTGCTCCAGCTGGTACATGCGTGCGCCCTTGACCAATATGTTTTGCCTGCCAAAATCAAACAAAGCGTATTTCCTTAAAAAATCTGCGGTGTCTGTAAAAAAATAGCAGTTTTTCACCACTTTACAAAATAAATCTTTGTGCGCATGCAATGCTGTTCCTATGGCGTATAAATTTGTGATTCCGTATTTTTGTACCAATAAAGCCGTGTTTTGATACAGTGCAACATTGTTATTTGCTACGAAATCCGATAAAATAAGCGTTTTGGGCGCATAAGGCAAGCCGTCCAAATAAGACAAAGCCATTTCCAGCGCATCTATATCTGAATTATACACATCGCTGATGATTCTGGCGTGTTCTTTGCCTTCCAACAGTTCCAAGCGCATGGGCAATACAGGCAAGTCCGAAAACTTTTCCAAAACGGCATCTTCCAAGTGGTTCAAAGCATAACAACAAGCCAAAACCGTACAGGCATTGTGCAGAGAGGCTTTATCCGTAAAGGGAATGTCAATGCTTGCGGTATTTTTTGCTGTTTGAAAAGTAATATTGGTTTTGGTTTGTGCGGTTTGTGTGTTCTGCACAAAAATATCGCAATCGCTTGTATAGCCCCAAATTATTTTTTTGGTATGGGGGTAAAAATAATTGATGCGTTCATGCACTGCTTGTAAATGCTTGGGATATACGATTATTTTGGCATTTTCAAAAAGTTTGAGTTTTTCGTCTATTTTTTCCTCCTGATTTTGAAAATTTTCCCCATGCGCAGCCGATAGATAATTAAATACCCCAATTTCCGCCTGCAATAAATCATGCAAAATCGCCATTTCTCCTTTTTGGGAAAGCCCTGCCTCAAAAATGCCAAGCGATACCTCTTCGGGACATTGCAAAATAGACAAAGGCACGCCCAATTGCGAATTATAACTTTTTGGGCTTTTGTAAGTTTCTAGCACAGGTTCTAAAACAAAAGCGAGCCAATCTTTGACAATGGTTTTGCCGTTGCTGCCTGTAATGGCGCAAAAAGGTATTTTTTGCAATTCGTTTTTGCGCAAATCTTTTGCCAGTGCCTGCAAAGCACGGAACATAGAAACAACTTCCAAAAAGCAGGCTTCTGGAAAATCCGCCACATGTAAGGCATGGGTTTTTGGCAATACAAAAACCCGCACGCCTTTTTGGTACAATTCGGGCACAAAACGCCAACCTTCGGTGCTTACACCGTTAAAAGCAAAAAAAACGCAATGTTCTTCAAAGCCAGCGGGTACATGCCTGCTGTCTGTGCAGGCAATGGACACCGTTTTATTTTTTAGAGGCATCTGCAAAGCAGAACCTTCCAAAATTTTGGACAATTGTTGAACTTCTCGCTTTTTCATTTTTTTTGTTATTTAAACTGCCTTTGCATTTTGCTGAGCTGCTGAATTTGTGCTTCTAAACTTGCCAAAACGGCTTTGTCTTTGTCCAGTTTTTGATTGACATCTTTGAGCAATAATTTTGCCGAAGCATTGTTGCCAAAAAAAGCCAAATTGTTTTCACTGCTTTGCACCTCTTTGCGTATTTTATCGGCTTGTTGAGTCAAGAATGATTTTTCTCTGGCAATAATAACATCAAGAGGTCTATCGTCTTTTTCAAACAATTTTTTGGTAATTTGTTTGGCTAAGTTGATTTTTTCTTCTGCATTTAAAATTGTTTGCCCAATTTTTTCTTCCAAAATCATGCGGATTTTGAGCGTAAGCGTTTTGGCTTGTGTGGTCCATTCGGTGGCACGCTCTGTAAATTCTAGCAATTTAGTGGTTGCCAATTCCGCATCTTCGCTGGGTTGCCAGGCTTGCAATTCTACAATCAAACCTTGTTTGAGCGATTCAAAACTTTGTTCCAAAGATTTTTGCTCTTCTAGGTAAGTTTTTCTACGGCTGTAAAAATGGTCGCAAATTTCCTTGAAGCTATGCCAAAGTTTATCTTGATGCTTTGCCCCCGCAAATCCTGCTTTTGACCATTCTTTCTGTAAATTGTCAAAAAGAGGAATAGCTTCTTGCCATTTTTCGCTGTCTTTGTGTTCGGTAGCCTGGGCAATCAACTCTTCTTTGCGCTGTCTGCTTTCGTCAAAGGCATTCAAAAACACTTTGTACTCTACTCTTTTTTTCTTGTAAAATTTTGTGTAAACCCTGCGGATTTGTCTGTCTAGGTTTAATGCTATTTTCCCCGCTACAAACCCCATTGCATTCCATTCATTTTCTATGTTTTGCAATTGTTTTGTTGCATTGTCCCAATCTTTTTGGGTTTTTAAACTACTGCTTGTAATTTCTTGAACTTTGGCAAAAAGATCTTTTTTCTTTTGGCTTTTTTCGTCTCGTTCTTTGTTTTGCACTTCATACAAAGGTGCCAATTTATCATAGAAAACTTGTGCCAATTGATTGAATTGCGTTCTCAAACCTTCCCAAGATTCTCGGTAGGTTGGTCCAACATCGCTCCAAGCATTTCGGAGTACTCTAAATTTTTCGTCTAATTCTGTAATATCTTGCACACTTGACAAAGATTGTAACTTTTGTAAAATGTCCGTTTTTTGTTCTAAATTTCTTTTTAAATCGTTTTCTTTGAGTTCCTTGTACACCCTAGCATGGTACTGGAAAGCCTGCAAAAGTCTTTGGTATTGCTCGCCTTCTTCTTTGCTGGGCAAACCAAGTAACTTTTCTAGTTCATTCCATTGTTTTTTTAACTCATCTAAATCCTTAAACGCTTTGGACAAAGGTTGTTCTTTTTCTACAAGTTGCTCCAATTGAGCCAAAACGTCCTTGTGAGTCTGCATGGAGACTTCTTTTTCCTGCTGGGTCATGTTCATAAAAAATAGGGCAACTGAATGCCTGTGGATTTTTTTGACAAAAATACTAAAACTAATCGTAATTTGTTACATTTTTGACTAGGTTTTTTGAAAAAAAATGGATAGCTTTGCATTTTCTTTGTTATTTCCACAAAAAAATATGCAAAAAATACAACTCCTGGATAAAGAATTTGAACCCTTTATTGCTGAAAGCGAAATTCAAGCAGCGGTTAGTCGTGTGGCAAACCAAATCAATGTTGATTTTGCGGGCAAATCTCCTTTGTTTTTGATTGTGCTCAACGGAGCGTTTATGTTTGCCGCCGACATGATGAAGCAACTCACCATTACCTGCGAACTTAGTTTTGTGAAAATTGCCTCTTACCACGGGGCAGAGCAAAAAGATTTGCAAGAACTCATTGGTTTAAACGAAGATTTGACGGGCAGAGAAGTCATTATTGTGGAAGACATTGTGGATAGTGGCAACACAGTGCACCGAATTTTTGAGATGCTCAAAGAAAAAAATGCAGCAAAAGTGTATGTGGCATCTATGTTTTTTAAGCCAGGTGCTTACAAATATCAGCACCCTATACAATACACGGGCTTGAATATAGCCAATGATTTTATTGTGGGTTACGGATTGGATTACAACGGCGTGGGCAGAAACCTAAACGCTATTTACGTATATAAACCTTAAACATTTTATTGTGAGCAATATTGTTATTTTTGGTGCGCCGGGCGCAGGAAAAGGTACGCAGTCCGAAAAAATGGTAGAAAAATATGCTTATACACATCTTTCTACGGGCGATATTTTTAGAAAACATCTATCGCAAAACACGGAACTCGGCAAATTGGCAAAGTCTTACATGGACAAAGGCGAACTGGTGCCCGATGCGGTAACTATTCAACTTTTGGAGCATGAAGTTTTGCAAAAAAAACCTTGCAAAGGATTTATTTTTGATGGGTTTCCCAGAACAATTTCCCAGGCGGAGGCTTTGGACAGTTTTCTAAGCAAACATGGCGAGCAAATTGACTGCGTGCTTGGCTTGGAAGTGCCCGAAGAGGAATTGGTGAAAAGAATTTTGCTGCGTGGGGCTACTTCTGGACGTGCGGACGACCAAAATGGAGCCATTATACAAGGCAGAATTGCAGAATACAACAAAAAAACAGCGAGTTTAATTGCTTTTTATCAAAAGCAAAACAAGTATAAAGCCATTGATGGCACACAATCTGTGGAACAGATATTTTCTGAAATCTGCGCATACCTTTGATATTATGAGCGGAGATAGCTTTATAGATTACGTAAAAATCTGTTGCCGTTCTGGGCACGGAGGTGCTGGTTCTATGCACTTTCACAGAGACAAAAATACCGCCAAAGGTGGACCAGACGGCGGAGACGGCGGACGTGGTGGACACATTATTTTGCGTGGCAATAAACAAATGTGGACTTTGCTACACCTCAAATACCGCAAGCACGTGATTGCTGGGGTGGGAGAGAGTGGTAAAAGTGGCAGAAAACACGGCAAAGACGGCGAAGACGTGATTTTAGACGTGCCTTTGGGTACGATAGCCAAAGATGCTGAAACCGATGAGTTTTTGGTGGAAATTGTGGAAGATGGGCAAGAATATGTTATTGCGCCCGGTGGAAGAGGGGGTTTGGGCAATGAACATTTTAAAAGCCCAACCAACCAAACCCCTATGTATTCCCAGCCTGGTTTGCCTGGCGAAGAAAAATGGAAAATTTTAGAGCTTAAAGTTTTGGCAGATGTTGGGCTGGTTGGGTTTCCCAATGCAGGCAAGTCCACCTTGCTTTCGGTGTTGAGTGCTGCCAAACCTGAAATTGCAGATTATCCTTTTACCACTTTGGTGCCTAATTTGGGTATTGTCAATTACCGTGATGAATTGTCTTTTGTGATGGCGGACATTCCAGGTATTATTGAAGGAGCAAGTCAGGGCAAAGGCTTGGGGTATCGCTTTTTGAGGCACATTGAGCGCAATTCCGTGCTTTTGTTTATGGTGCCCGCTGATGCCAAAGATATTCAAGAGGCGTACAACATTTTATGCAAAGAATTGGAGGCGTATAACCCCGAATTGATGCACAAACAGCGTTTGCTAGCCATTACCAAAAGCGACCTTTTAGATGAAGAGCTCAAAGGGGAAATGGCAAAAACCTTGCCCAAAGATGTGGCTTGCTTGTTTATTTCTTCGGTGGCGCAGATTGGGCTACAAGAATTGAAAGATGCACTCTGGAAAATGATGAACCATGAACAAACAGGAAATCAGACAACAATATAAAAGCATGCGTTTAGCCTTAGAAGCTACGCAAAAACAGGAAAAAGAACACGCCCTTGTGCAAAGGCTTTTTGATTTGCCGATATGGGACAACACCAAATTGGTGCACGTGTTTTTGCCTATCGCTGCTCAGCACGAAATAGACACCCTGCCCATTGTACATGCTTTGTGGCAAAAAAACATAGCGGTTTGCGTGCCTAAAATGATAGAACAAGGACTGGAAACTTTTTTATTGGAAAAAGAAACGCCTTGCAAAGAAAATGCTTTGGGCATTCCAGAACCGATGCTGGGTGAAAAAATAGACGGCAAACAAATAGATGTGATTTTATTGCCTTTGCTGGCTTTTGACGAAAAGGGATACAGGATAGGTTACGGAAAAGGGTATTACGATTATTTTGTGGCTAATTTGGATAGTCATGTGTTAAAAATTGGACTTTCTCTCTTTCCTCCTTTGACAGAACCTATAACAGAACTACACGACAAAGATTTACAAATGGATTACTGTGTTTTCCCAGAAGGTTTATGGCAAAAAAAATAGACAATTACCGCATGACACTTGCTTTGCATGAAGCAACCAATGAAGGCATCGCCTTGGGCAGGCACGAAAATCAAGTGGTTTTTGTGGCGGGTGGTGTGCCAGGAGATGTGGTAGAAGTGGAGGTTTTCCGCAAAAAGAAAAATTATTTAGAAGCACGCTTGCTAAGTATTGTTGAGCCGTCTGTAAATAGAGAAACGCCTTTTTGCAAGCATTTTGGCGTTTGTGGGGGTTGCAAATGGCAAAACATGAACTATGAAACGCAACTCTTGTACAAACAAAAACAAGTGCAAGATGCTTTTATTCGTTTGGGCAAGTTGGACGTTGAACATTTTCAGCCGATTATTGGCTGTCAAGACACAACTTTTTATAGAAATAAACTAGAATTTACTTTTTCCAACAAGCGTTGGCTCACCGAAGAAGAAGTAAAAAGCGATGCGGTTATCCAAGAATCTGCTTTGGGATTTCACGTGTCGGGGCGTTTTGACAAAATTGTCGATGTTGAAACATGTTATTTGCAAACGGAGTTTTCCAATCGTTTGCGCAATACCGTGAGGGAATATGCGGTGGAGCTCGGCATGTCTTTTTATGATTTGCGTTTGCAAAAAGGTTTTCTGCGCACCTTGATGATAAGAACTGCTTTGACGGGCGAAAACATGGTGCTTTTGATTTTGCATCAAGCCATGTCGGAAGAAGAAAAAGACAAGGAATTTCAATTGTTGGAAAAATTATCTTTGGCATTTCCAGAGGTGCAATCTTGGCTTTATGCGTATAATTTAAAAGCCAACGACACTTGGATAGACCAAGAATTATACACCTTTAAAGGCAGAGACTTTATTTGGGAAGAAATGGAAGATTTGCGTTTTAAGGTGAGTGCCAAAAGTTTTTACCAAACAAATTCTCGGCAAGCCTTGGTTTTGTATAAAATTATTCGTGATTTTGCGGATATTCAAGCCACAGATGTGCTGTATGATTTATACACGGGAACGGGTACTATTGCGCAGTTTGTGGGTAAAAATTGCAAAAAAGTCATTGGTGTGGAATACGTGGAAGATGCCATTACCGATGCAAAAATCAACGCCCAAATCAATGGCATTGATCATGCACAGTTTTTTGCTGGCGACATGAAAGATGTGCTCAACGATGAATTTGTTTTAACACATGGCAAACCAGATGTGCTGATTGTGGATCCGCCACGTTCGGGTATGCACGGCGATGTTGTGGCGCAGATTTTAAACATGCGTGCGCCCAAATTGATTTACGTGAGTTGCAATGCAAGCACACAAGCCCGTGATTTAGCCTTGATGCAAGAATTTTACACCATTGAACAGGTGCAACCCGTGGACTTGTTTCCACATACGCACCATGTGGAGAGTGTTGCTTTATTGCGCTTAAAATAAAAATCCGCCGAAAGGCGGATTTTTTTATCTACTGAGCTCTTGCTCTACTGGTCTTGCCATTGTTTCATATACCACTAGGCGGTAGCCATTGCCGTGCAAAGTTACAATTTCCACACGGGGATTGTCTTTAAATGCTCTGCGCAATTTTGACATATACACGTCCATGCTGCGGCTTTTGTAGTAACTATCCTCGTCCCAAATTTTATCTAAAATCAAGCGTCTGTCCACAATAGTTCCTATGCCGTCTTTGACCATCAAATGTAGTAATTCATTCTCTTTGGAAGATAATTTAATGCGCTGCCCATTGCCTTTGTCTATCATGCGTGTGCTATAATCGTACATATAGCCAGCAATATCAAATTTTTTGATTTGATGCCTTTCAGAAATTTTAACTTCTTCGTTTACACGGCGCAAAATGGCTTCGCACCTTGCCACGAGTTCTTCCATAGAAAAAGGCTTTTTGATGAAATCATCTGCCCCCACTGCAAAACCACGCAACACGTCTTCTTTGGCACATCTGGCAGAAAGAAACACAATCGGGGTATAAAAATCCCGTGCACGAATGCGCTCTGCTAGGGTAAATCCATCTATTTTGGGGAGCATTACGTCTAATACCACCAAGTCCACATCTTGTTCCGTGAAAATGCTCCACGCTTCCTCCCCATCTCTGGCAAGAATGCAATCAAATCCTTTGGCACTCATATACTCTTGTAATAATTGCCCAAGGTTTACATCGTCTTCTGTAAGAATTATTCTAGCTCTTTTATCAGCCATAACTATGATTTATTATTTTAATTTAATTGTATAATCTAACAAAAAATGTTGTCCCTTTATTTAATTCACTATCTAACCAAATTCTACCCTGGTGCATATCTACAATATATTTCACATAACTAAGCCCTAGTCCATATCCTGTGGTTTCATGAATATTTCCCGTCGGTACTCGGTACAATTTTTCAAAAATCTTTTTGTGATAAACCCTATCTATACCTATTCCATTGTCTTGAATGTGTAACACATAGCCATTTTTCAGCTTGCTTAAAATGATTTTGATTTGCAAATTGCCTTGCGAATACTTAATGGCGTTGTCTAGTAAATTATAAATAGCATTTGTTAAATGAATTTTATCGGCTACAAAGGTATAAAATTCTTTTGGATTATACAAGAATTCTATGGTGCCTTTTTTTGCTTCTACCCTTAAAACGCTACTCTCTACAACGTTTTGTATCACTTCAACAAGGTTTATCAGCGTTTTGTCCAAGATGAGCTTGCCTTTGCTTAGTGAATTGGCTTGCAATACACTTTCCACCAAATTTAATAAGCGTTGATTTTCTTGTTCTATAATACCCACATATCTATTCCTTTGCGCTTCATTTAACACAATATCTTTGGAAAGCAAGCCTTGGCAAGCCAATGAAACAGTAGCAATAGGGGTTTTGAGTTCATGGGTCATGTTGTTGATAAAATCGTTGCGCATGCGCCCTTGCAGTTTTAAGTCCACCAAATGGGACAGGCTATAATATGCACAAAGTCCAATAAAAAAAATCAATAAAACCGAAGATAAAAACATAGATTTTATTTGACCTAAGGCTTGCTCTTCTTCGCTTGAAAACCAAGCCACCAAATGATAAGGCGCAACATCATACACGCTATTAAACAAAGGCACGGAAACCATTTTAGATAAAAATTCCTTGTCTAGTGCGGTCTCTTTAAAGTCAAACCAAAATTTATCTGCCAAAGGGTCGTAAATATCCCAGTGGAAATTGTAGGGAAAATCTTTTTGTACGTATTCTTGCAAGCTAAATATATCTATTTTAAAGCTAGCTGCTTTGCTGATAAATGAAATATGGGATTCCAAAAGGTATCCAGCGATAGCGTGGTATAAATTTGCTTGGTCTTGTTCGTTGGGTTGTTGTATAGGTTGCAACCTATATGCCATGCGTTGTTTATTGAAAATATCTTGGTGCATGCCCAAAGACAAACTGTACAAACTGTCTGTGCGGTTTGGCAATTCTCTAATTTTATATTGCCAAGCATTAACGTCTTTACTCCTTTTTGGCACCAATGCTTTTACATTGTACAGTGTATGCTCTTTTTCTGGCTTTTCAACACCAAATTCTTCTAGGAGTGAATCTAAATTGATGTGTGCGTAGATTTGGCTTTTTTCATGTTTTGCGGCTGCCCATAAAAGATGCTCACGCAACTGCATTCTGTGAAAATGTTTTTTGCTCTCATAAGCGTCATGGAGCCAGTAAAATTGAACGCAAAGTAAAAGCAAAGCGGCAATAGACATTGCCCAAAAAACAGATCTATTGATTATTTTTTTGAGCACCACATGGATAAATCTATTTATCGCATGAGTAGCCACATGGTAAAGCCTTCCGAAGGAAATTCCCATTGTTGATATACTTTAAAGCCCAGCCATTCATAAGCAATTTTATTTTTTCTAACCGTTGTTTCTGCAAACAAAGGTATGTTCTTTCCTTCTGACAATTCCCAAGCCAAATGTTTAAACTCTAAAATAGCCGATTCTTTTTCCTCTTGCAAACCTCTTGATGCTTTTGAAATGCCCAAGGCATAAAAGTGAATATACGGTTTCCCGCCTGCTTCTTTTTCTCTGCGCTTTTTTGTTCGGGTGTCTCTTCTAAAAACAGACCAAACTCGAGTCCAGCCAATTACACTAAATACAAGTCTAAATTGTAGCCAAATTATTTTCCATAAGGGCAATTTTGGTGCATTGGAGTGTGTGAGAATGGCAAATCCTTTTTCATCTGAACTTAAATAAATGCAATTTTGATGCACATGCAAATCAAAAATATAACACGAGAGGTGTTTTATGCGTCTTTCTTTGTGTTTATCGTTTTTTACCAAAGTTTGTACATTGGGATTATTTAAAAAAGATTCCACCAAAAGATCTACAACAAGATTTTTATCCGTAACTTTGGCAATGCGCATGATAATATAGCAAAACTCAAACGTTTGTTTGAGACTAGGCAAAGATAAAAAAAAACAGTCAATATGCAAAAAAACATCGTTTTCGGAAGCGACCACGCTGGGTATGAACTTAAAAATGACCTTCAAAAAGACTTTCTCGTGCAGGGCTACACCTGTTTAGACGTAGGTACTTACTCTTTGGATAGCACAGATTATCCAAATTATGCCCATGCTTTATCGGCAATGCTTTTGAAAAACCCATATTATTTGGGTGTGCTGATTTGTGGGAGTGGCAATGGCATTGCCATGACAGCCAATAAACATGCGCATATCCGTGCTGCGCTTTGTTGGGAGGTTGAAATCGCACGTTTGGCACGCTTGCATAACAACGCCAATGTCTTGGTTTTGCCCGCTCGTTTTGTCAGTTTAGAAAAAGCCAAAGAAATTTTGCAGGCTTTTTTGCACACCGATTTTGAGGGGGGCAGGCACGAAGCACGTGTGAAAAAAATAAATTTATTTTGATGCTTTTTCAAGTTGAATTTAATTATATTTGCCTAAAAAAGGCATGAAAAATAAAGACGAATTCGCAAAGCTATTTCCGTATTCCACAGCGGAAGACATCGCTAACGCCATTACGCATGGCATTTCTACTTTGCTTGCTTATGCAGGACTTATCTATTTGATTCATGTGGCAACCTTAAAGGGCACAACGGGAGATGTGATTGCTTTTGCTGTGTTTGGCAGTAGCATGATTTTTATGTTTTTGATGAGTACTTTGTACCATGCCATTATTCACATTACAACCAGAGATGTTTTCAAGCGTTTAGACCATTCAGCGATATTTATTTTTATACTTGGCACGTATGTACCGTATATTTTTTCTGCCCTCAAAACCAACCAAGCATACGCTACTTTTGCTATTCTTGCAGCGGTTTCAGTAACGGGGATTATCATCAAAACGGTTTGGTCGGGTAAGTATAAAATTTTGATGACTTTTTTGTTTATTGCCATGGGCTGGGCATCTTTGTACATCATGCCGGATTTAATAGAAGAATTGCCACGCAATGGCTGGCTTTATTTGATGCTGGGTGGTGCTTCTTATACGGTTGGTGCGCTGATTTATGCTTTTGCTAAGTTTAAATATGCTCATACGGTTTGGCATCTTTTTGTGATAGGGGGGGCTTTGTTTCACTATTTATCCATTGCTTTTTATTTGTTATGATAGAAAAAGCGTTGCCCACCAAAGATTATTTGATTTCTTTGGGTAAAAATGAACAGGAAAATCAGGTCATTAAGGAAATGTACCGAGAAGTTTTGTTCAGTTCGCAAGAACTTGCTGATACCGAAGCATTGCAGGCTTTGTATGCAGATAAAAAAACCTACGCCTATTATTTTGCATTTATACACGTTGTGGATAAGCCAGAGGTGGAATTTTTATAATAATTCTCTGGGAATTATACAGACAGGAATGGGCTCTATTTTGTGTTTGTTTGCTTTGTTTCGGGTATTGTAAATATTCAATACTATTTTTTCTCTTTCGGACAAAACTTGTTGGCTTTGTGTTTTTTCATAAGCCATAGCCCATTCTAGTTCGTCATAACTTGCGCCAATTTGCATTTCATCGCTGGGGGAGTTGGCAAATAATCCGTCTATGGACACCGCATTGGCAAGGTCTTGGTGCACGCCCAAGTAATGCGCTAGTTTGCGCACCTCGCTTTTATACAAATCTGCAATAGGACTTATATCCACCCCGCCATCGCCATATTTGGTAAAAAAGCCGATGCCAAAATCTTCTACTTTATTGCCCGTGCCCACCACCAAAAGATTTCGGCTACCTGCCAAAGCGTAAAGCGTAGTCATGCGCAGGCGTGCTCGTGTGTTTGCCATGCTTAAAGCATGGTCTTGCGCAGTTTGAGGCAAACTATTTTTCAAACTTTCAAAACTTTCTGTTAAGTCAATATTCAAACTTTCCACGCAAGGGTGTTTCTCTTTTAGCCAATTCACATGGCTTATCGCCCTGTTATGCTCTTGGCTATTTTGGTGTATGGGCAGGCTCACCAAAAGGGTTGGCAATTCCGTTCTTGCGCAAAGCGTAGAAACCAAAGCAGAGTCCACGCCACCAGACACGCCAACCACAAAGCCCTTGCAATGGGCATTTTGTTTATAATCATGGAGCCAATTTTGAATATAATCAGCTATTGCTTGATATTTCATGCCACAAAGTTACGCAAAAACTACGGACATTGTCCGCAGGCATAGCCTGTTTAATCTGCTTCGCAGGGCAGGCAAATCCTGCACGTTTTGGCGATGTAATTGTTGAATTATCTTGCCTACTCGGCTAGAAAAAAGCAAAGTATGCTCCTCTACTGCTTGAAAAAGCAAATATTTTGACAAAGTGTGTTGCATAAAATTAAGTGTTAAAGCTGTGGGTACACCGCAGATAAATTGTGGGTATAATACATGTTTTTAATGGGATATTTTCTTTGAAATACCCTTAAAGGCTTTGCGCCCAAAGGCATCAGCATCACTTGGGAAAATTCTCCAAATTTCTGTCTGTTTTGGTCTTTTCCATTTCTAGGGCTAAAATCCACCGAAAAATCCAAATAATACAAATAAGGTCTAATCCATGTTTTGTAATTTTGCTGGTCTTCCGAACTCAAATTTCCGCCTACTGCAATATCTTTGGCATTTTTGGTAAATTGCTCCGCCGCCTCTGCCGCACTCAAAAGTTTTCCTTGATAACTCAAATACGTGCCAAATTGCGGGTCTAAAAATACCCATTTTTTCAAACTGGGCAAATATACTTCCGTGGCTACGTGCCCCGCACCCATGCTGATTTTATCGGTATCTTTCCTTTTTAAGCCAATTTGCCTTGCGGGCAAACCTACTGCGGTCAAAACCGCATGCAAAACCGTGCCATATTCCACACAGCGAAAACGCTCCCCTTGTGCCACTTGCGCTAAAATATACTTGGCGTGTGCTTCTTTGGGTTCATTCATGCCATCGTGTTTCCAAAGACTCGTCACCCAAGTAAGCAGTTTCAAGGCTTTTTGAAAATCATCGGTACTGCCCGACACCAAAGAATCTAAGGGATACTGCGCCCGCAAATCCAGCAAATAAGGGTCGTTTTCTTTCGCCCATGCAAAAGGTATGTTTTCTTTCGTCTTGCCATAATGCACTTTTATGGCATCGTCCGCTTGAAATTGCATCAACATATTGAGTTTTCCCTCTGCGGTTTCTATGGCAAAATGAATGGTTTGGGGCTTGTATTGCCATACCAGCGAATCTGTGCGCTCGGCATTGATAAACCAAAACTTGCCTTTATCCGTTTTCGCTAGATTTGAAACCACAAAAACTGTAGAATCTATTGAAGTCCAATAAGAAGAAGGATACAAATAAGTGGTGTCTAGTTTTTCTCGTTGTTGCTCTCTAACAAGAAAAAAATCAGCACTGGTTTTTAAGGTGGGGGGTTGCGCCTGCAAAGCACCCAAAGAGAGTAAGGTAAATAGTGTTTTTTTCATGAAATTGAGAATTTTAAAAGGTTATTTAGTTATTATTTTGCGGTTATGGGTCTAAAATAAACAAATTTTCCCAATTAACCATACCCAAAATGAAAATATTTTTGCAGACCTAGTCCATTTTAATCTGCACCTACGGCGCAGGCGTTTTTTGAATGGTTATAAACAAACAATAGCTCCTAAATTGTTTTATGGGTTTTATGGAGTACGGGTATGCGTTTTTTGGGAACGGTTATAAACCGTTCCCAACCAGATATTGTAATCCATGTGCATTCTTGGCGTATGCCATACGCCCCTACATTTTGCCTGTGCATCGCCTGCACCGCAGGTGCAGATTAAAACGGACTGTGTCCGCATCTCTGATGCCGTGCTTTTTATTATATTTGCATATTCTTATGTCTTTTTGTTTAGAACATCCTTTTACGCCTACTGGCGATCAGCCCCAAGCCATCAAAGAATTGGTGGAGGGTCTGCAACGAGGCGATAAACACCAAGTGCTTTTGGGTGCTACGGGTACGGGCAAGACTTTTACCATTGCCAACGTGATTGCCCAATGCAATCGTCCTGCATTGGTGCTGGCGCACAATAAAACCTTGGCGGCGCAATTGTACAATGAGTTTAAAAGTTTTTTCCCCAATAATTTGGTGGAATACTTTGTGTCTTATTATGATTATTACCAGCCCGAAGCCTATATTCCCACCACCAATACCTACATAGAAAAAGATTTAGCCATCAATGCGGAAATAGAAAAACTGCGCCTTTCCACAACGTCTGCTTTGCTGTGTGGCAGAAAAGATGTGCTGGTGGTGTCTTCGGTGTCTTGCATTTATGGTATGGGCAATCCCGAATCTTATGGGCAAGGGGCGGTGCATTTGCAAAGAAATCAAAAAATAAGCCGTCAAAAATTGCTTTTGGATTTGGTAACGGGTTTGTATAGCCGTACGGAAGGCGATTTTGTGCGGGGCAATTTTCGGGTGAAAGGCGATACGGTTGATGTGTTTTTGGCTTATGCTGATTTTGCTTTGCGCATTGCTTTTTGGGGCGATGAGGTAGAAAGCATCACCACCATAGACCCCAAAACGGGGCATAGTATGGAAGATTTGAGCCATTGCACCATTTATCCCGCCAATTTATTTGTCACCAATAGAGACACTTTGGGGCAAATTATTTTGGAAATCCAGCAGGATATGTTTGCGCAGGTTGAATTTTTTAATCAAAATAAAAAAAAGGAAGAAGCCAAACGCCTTGCCGAAAGGGTCAATTACGATTTGGAAATGATTAAAGAACTTGGTTATTGCAGCGGCATAGAAAATTATTCTCGCTATTTTGATAGGCGTGCACCGGGCGTTCGTCCGTATTGCCTCTTGGATTATTTCCCCAAAGATTTTTTAATGGTGATAGACGAAAGCCATGTAACCGTGCCACAAATTCGTGCCATGTATGGCGGAGACCGCTCCCGCAAACAAAATTTGGTGGAATATGGTTTCCGTTTGCCTGCTGCATTGGACAATCGCCCTTTGCGTTTTGAGGAATTTGAAGAAATTTGCCCGCAGAGCATTTTTGTGAGCGCAACGCCTGCCGATTATGAAATGCAACAATCGGAGGGGGCTTTTGTGGACCAAGTGATTCGCCCAACGGGACTTTTAGACCCTATTTTAGAGGTTCGCCCAACTTTAAACCAAATTGATGACCTCTTGCAGGAAATCCACAAGCGCATTGCTTTGCAGGAGCGCACGCTCGTAACTACGCTGACCAAACGCATGGCAGAAGAACTTGCCAAATACTTAGACCAAGCAGGTATTAAATGCCAGTACATACACTCCGAAGTAGATACCTTGGAGCGTGTGGAAATTCTGCAACGCCTACGAGACGGCATTTTGGACGTGCTGATTGGGGTGAATTTGCTTAGGGAAGGCTTGGATTTGCCAGAGGTTAGCCTTGTGGTGATTTTAGATGCGGATAAGGAGGGCTTTTTGCGCAACACCCGTTCGCTCATACAAACCATTGGCAGGGCGGCGAGGCATGTCCACGGCATGGCTATTTTGTACGCCGATAGAACAACCGATTCCATGCAAAGGGCTATTGATGAAACCGATCGCAGGCGCAAAAAACAAGCCGCTTACAATGCAGAAAGAGGACTTGTGCCTCAACCGATTATAAAACCTGCACAGCTTTTGATTACGCAAAACCAGCAAAACAAAGCAGATGCAAGGCGTGCCACAAGCCAAAAACAAGACTTGTACATAGATCCAGTGCTTGATGCGCTCCAAGGCAAGGATTTGGAAAAAGCCATTGCGGAACTGAAAAAAGCCATGAAAAAAGCCGCCGAAGAACACGAATTTATGCGTGCAGCCACTTTGCGAGATGAAATTGCGAGGTTGGAAAAGAGGCTGGGTTAAAACCCACCCCCATTTTTATCTTCCAGCATGGGCACAAATCTAAACACGCCCATTTCACTGCGTTGAAAGGTTTTTTCGTCTTTGCGTACCAAAAGCACCATAGTCTGGGTTTCGCCTTCACCCACGGGAATAACCATGCGTCCACCAATGGCAAGCTGTTCTAGTAAAGTATCTGGAACGTAGGGCGCACCACAAGTAACCACAATCCTGTCATAAGGCGCAGCTTGGGGAAAACCTTTATAACCATCGCCATACACAAGCGTGCAGGGAATTTTAAGCATCTGAAATAATTTTTTGGTTTTTTCGTGCAAATACTTTTGGCGTTCTATGGAATACACTTTTGCACCCATCTTTGTTAAAATTGCAGCTTGATACCCAGAACCAGTGCCGATTTCCAGCACCTTGCTATTGCGAGAAACCTCTAAAAGCTCAGTTTGAAAAGCAACAGTGTAGGGTTGTGAAATCGTCTGCCCTGCGCCAATTTGAAAGGCAATATTTTGATAGGCTTTTTCCACAAAAATTTCGTCCCAAGAAAAAAAGTGCCGAGGCACTTCTTCCATAGCTTGCAATACTTTTTCATCTACAATGCCTTTGCTACGCAGTTCAGTAATCATTTTTTTGCGCAAGCCCTGCGTGCGAAACGTATCGGAAAATAGCGTAGCCATAAACTAAGATTTTTTCATGTCTAAAATCACTTGTACAGCTTCTTCAATATAAAAATCTTTTTCCACGTTGGTTACAAATTTTTTACCCAATTCTATACGCATAGAATCTTTTTCTTTGCTGGCATTCCCGTTTACAAAATCCGCTTTTAGCTTGGTTTTCATGTTATTTAGGGTATCGTATTTTTTAATGGACTGCTCGGTTTTATCCACGTAATCCTTGTAATCTGCAAAAGCCAAAGGCAAATCTTTTTTGTCGGTTTTTTGCTTGATGAGTGCTACTTTTTCCTTAGTCAAATTGAAATAAAAATTATTTTTTATTCTTTTTTGGCTATTGGCAATGTATTTGGTTTTTTCTTTTAGATCCAAAGCCTTGTATTTCGCCGCCGAAGTTACGTCCCAAGGCATGGCATAATCCAAGTCTTTTTCTCGTTCCTCGTTTAAATCATATAAACTCGGCAGAATAATATCTGAGCGCACGCCTTTGAGCTGGGTAGAAGTGCCATCTACTCGGTAGAATTTTTGCGTGCTCATTTTCAAAGAACCAAAAGGTTTGTACATCTGAAAAGGTTCGGGGGCAATTTGGTCTAATTCAAAAAACCGCTGTACGGTGCCTTTGCCAAAAGTGTGGTCGCTACCCAAAATAATGCCTCTGTTGTAGTCTTGGATTACGCCCGCTAAAATTTCTGAGGCAGATGCCGAATAATTATTCACCATAATCACCAAAGCCCCGTCATAGTAAGGCACAGAAGGCGCACCAAAATCTTTGAGTACTTGTTTTTTGCCTTCTCTTTCCATCACTTGCACAATGGGATTGTTGCCCACAAAATAACTGCCCATTTTCACCACATCAGACAATGAACCGCCTGGGTTATTGCGCAAATCTATAATCAAACCTTGCAAATCATAACGGCGCAATTTGTCTATCTCATTGCGCACATCGTCTGCACATCGTCTGCCTTTGCTGTCGTTTAAGTTGATGTAAAAACTCGGCAAATAGATATAGCCAATTTTTTTATCGTCTTTTTTCAGGAGTAAACTTTTGGCAAAAGTTTCTTCAATAATCACAATATCTCGCTTGATGGTAATTTCTTTTTGCGTGCCGTCCGATTTTTTTACCGTCAAACGCACTAAAGTGCCTTTTTTTCCCTTTATCAGTGCCGTAGCGTCCTCCAATGCCACGCCTTGCAAAGAAACGGGCTCTTTGCCGTCTTGCGCCACTTTGATGATTTTATCGCCCACTTGCAATTCTCCTTGTCTGTACGCAGGACCGCCAGCAATCACTTCGTTGATGGTTACAAAATCATCTTTGGTGGAGAGTCTTGCACCAATGCCTTCAAATTGCCCAGACATGGAAGCATCAAAATCATCTTTATTTTTTGGCGAAAAATAACCACTATGTGGGTCAAACACGCCGACCAAACTGTTGATAAAAATATCAAAAGCATCGTCTTCTTTGATTTTTTGAATGCGTTTTTGCCAGTTGCCGAGCATATCTTGCACGGATTTTTTAGCTTTGCTTTCGGCTTGTTCAAAAGTCAGCACGGTGTCGGCTTTTTTGTCGTTTAAACGGTCGTATAAGTTTTCTAAAACCAAATACTTCACGTACTTGCGCCAAAGCTCTCGTTGTGCCGTTGTATCGGCGGGGTATGGGCGTTTTTTATCGTCTAAATAAATGCTTTCTTTGGTTTCAAAATCAATGGGATTATCCAAAGTTTCCTTAATATAACGCTGAATATCTTGTAATCTATCGGTGGTGATTTGGTATGCGGTCTGAAAAAGCGCAAAATCCCCCGTTTGCATTTGCACATGCACTTTGTCCCTAAATGCCGACAGTGCAATGCTATCAGATTTCAACAAAATTCTTTTGTTTGGGTCTATGCGGGTTAGGTATAAATCGTAGGCTTGATTGGCATATTTTTTATCCAAAGTTTTTACAGAAAAATGATAATACGACAAAATTTCTTTGACCATATACACCAAACGTGCACGCTTTTCTTCCTCAAAGGAAAAATCTCTTTGGGTTTCTTGGGTGTCTTTTGGATAAACATTGAGGTGTAAAAATCCCAACATCAATATCGCCCAAGCTCGCCATGCTTTTGGATTTCTTTTCATATTTCTGTAAATTTGTAACAAAGTTAATAAATAATGTCTTCCGTTGTTCCTGAAATTTGGACTTATTGCGAAAATCTAAGCACTGCGCCCAGCGAATATTTAGACCAAATAGAAAGAGACACGCACTTGCATACTTTGCAACCCCGCATGATTTCTGGGCGTTTGCAGGGCAGATTGCTGAGTATGTTGAGTAAAATGCTTGCGCCTACTCGGATTTTAGAACTCGGAACATTTACAGGATACTCCGCTTTGTGTTTGGCAGAAGGGCTTGCGCCCACAGGAAAACTCATTTCCCTAGAAAACAATGCAGAAATGCAAACACGCATTTTGCAAAATTGGGCGAAAAGTCCATATTTTAAACAAATGGAACTGATTATAGGCGATGCTTTGCAGACTTTGCCTCATTTAAACGACACTTTTGATTTAATTTTTTTAGATGCAGACAAGCAAAATTATCTAAATTATTACGAGATACTCCTTGGCAAGCTAAGAGCAGGCGGTATTTTGCTGGCGGACAATGTGCTTTGGAGCGGTAAAATCATAGACCAAGAGGCGCAAGACAAAAAAACAAAAGCATTAAGATTATTTAACGATTTTGTGAGCCAGGACAAACGGGTAGAGCTTGTGATGTTGCCATTCAGAGATGGGCTCTCGTGTATTAGAAAGAAATGATGCCTTGACTATTTTGCGTGTGCTCATAAGGCAACCTGTATTATAAACATAAATTTGTGTATAATTTTTTGTAAAAATAAAATTTTATATTACCTTTGCCAAAAAATAACCTCATTACTATGATTAGAAAATTAAACTTTGCTTTTGGAACGCTTTTGGTGTTAGGGTTTTCACTCGCACTTCTATTTTGCGCAAGAAAAGAGCGTATTTCTTTTGTTAGAGATGATTATAGTCCTTCCCAAGGCTGGGTTAAGTCCAGCTATGATTGGTTTGGTTGGTATAAAGAGGGTGTCAATTATATGATTTTGCCTGGAACAGAAAGAAACTACCACGCAAAGTTTTCTGTCAAGGTTTCTAAGGCTCACAGTGATCAATTAGAGACTTTTGATGCGTCAATAAGTGATCACAAAGTTTTGACCTTTAAGACCACGGCGATATACAAATTTATCAGTTCGGTGGTTATAAAATCTGAAAATATACCCCCTCATGTAAAGCATTATATTTCGTCTCTGGACTTATTGAGTAGTCAAATTAGAGATTTGACAGATGAGAAAGGTTATTATGTAGGTGATTTATTTGCCAAGTTGGTGGTAGATAAAGATGCAAATTCTTCTAAGTTGTTGTTGTTGGACAAAACAGATGGTAAACAAATTGCAGATGCTTTTCGTTTTGCTGGTATTTTCACAAGTAATTTAGCGCTATTAGATTACAACGTCTTATTGGAGTATAGACTCTATGGCAAGACCTATTTTATGCCTGCTAAGATTCTCGAGGATGCCACGGGATTGAATACCTTTGAGCCTATGAATGAAGAGTCGAAGGTTTTATTTGTTCACGGTAGGTTTGGTAGTATTCAAATAAGTTATATTTTACCAGATTTGCCTGTTGTTGAAAAGGAATATAGTTTGCCAGGTGATGCGGTGTTTAATAAATCGGGTGGCGTTTCTTTACGCATTAGTCAAATTGAAAGCACACCTTGGGCTGATTTACTGGGTTTTAAAGGCGCAGATTGTGATGCGATAAAGCTGTATATCCATACGCAAGATGGATTGATTGCGACAGATGTGCAAGTGTCCGCAGATGGTAGTTTTCCGTTAATTATACCCGCAGACATTGCCCAAACTAAAAATATTCAGCCAGGGGATAAGATTGTAAAAGCCATTTCCTGTGATGATAAGCGTGCTATCAATTTGGTTAATATCACCAGCAATACCACCAGCACAGGAATAGTCATAAGACCTTATCAGGGTTCGAACGGTAATGGCAGTCTTTTCCAAGACGCTAAAATTTACGATGTAAAAGTAGATTATACGGCTAGCCCAGATTTATCAGGTGCTACATTTAGCCCTGCGAGTAAAGTTTATATTGAAGATTTTTCGGATACGCAGGGACGTATTCAAATTGAAGTTCCGGAAAACACAAAAGTATATTTAAAATATGTGTTGACAGCTTCCTGTGTGAACAAAGTTGTGCTTAGCGGTAGCTCTGTCTATTCTATTGGGGATAATGTATTGGACTGTAAAGATAGGGAGTATTTTGAGATAAAAGACCAACTTAAAAACATCACCAACGCTTCTGCTATTAAAGTGACTGCTGAGGATAAGAGGTACACAAAAACGTATGATGTAAGTATCAAATTTATTGCGACAATTACAGATGTGTTTGAAGCTAGGTTTGACCAGCAGGGTAATCTTTCGGTAAAAACGGAAATCAATAGAGGTGCCAATGAGATTATCGTAAAAAATATCAACCGTAGAACGTGGGAAACAAACCCAAATGGAGTAAATGGCAATATTTATGTCTCGCCAGATGCGAACGTGTTGTATCGAATATCATCTGTGAATTACGCATTTGATTCGTATATTCTGGAGCCGCCAGGGTTAGTTGTGAAACATCAAAAAGCTATTCCTTTTGCAGATCAACAATCTATTGAGAAAGGCGATATTGATATTTTACACGAAAGTAAGATTTTGGGAGGTATTCCGTATAAATTACACTTTGAATATTTGTCTCAAGACACGAGTTTAGAGGAATTGATTATTTCGCAAGTAGTTGGCACTGAGACAAAAACTTTCAAAGCTACGCCAAATGCTCTTGGGAACTTGATTTTTACAGATCTGTATAAAGACAAAGGCGTCAATGTGACAAGTGTTCGTCATAAAGGCGTTTCTTCTAGTTTAAATGCTGGAGATAACTTTCCTGACAATCCTGCCACAGCTACTATCAAAATTACTGCTGAAGATGGTACGGAGAAGACTTATGGTATTAGCTTTGCGTATCAAGACAATCAGGCGTATATTGAAAAACTGGTGCTGGTTCAAAAAGATGGAGGTATTCCAGGTACTGGCAAAGTGTTTTCTACTGAGATGCTTGATGGGGAATCTAGCCCAAGAATTGTCATTGATAATGCGAGTCATATCATTACTATAAAAAATATAGGTAAGAGTGGCAAGCCATATCTAGCTAGGGGTTCTTTCTACATCCAAGAAATAAAAATAGAGGGAGATGAAAGTACATTGAGCATAAACGTGAATGGCATGTTGCCAAATACAACCAATTTGACTGTTAAACAGGTAAATAACATGCTTAGCTTTGCTTCACAGGACGGTCTTTCTACCCCTAGCTACAAATTGCAGATTGAGGATTTTATGGGCACAGAGGCTAAATTATCTAGCATATTATTCAAACAAACAGGTTTAGGTACGGACTATGAGGGTAAAAATATTCCAGATAAACCATGGACGCTTGCGCCAACAACGGCTAATTTGGGAACTGTGAACGGTGTTTACAAAAGCCGTGGTATAATAGACACAATCAGCACAACACGTTCTGATTTTGCTCGTGCGGCATTTTTAGTTTTTGAGCCCAATCAAGCTACACATACGCTTATTCGGATTATTCCTGAGGATGAAATGAATCCTGTTGATTATGTGTTCACGCCTAAATATCTTGAAAGTTGTGATGTCTTAAACAGTGTTACTTTTACACAGAGTCAAATCAAAAACCAATTCAATGTGCTATTACCCAACAGAACAATAGGCACAACCGTACAAACCACTTTGCTTGCGAATACCGTTACTGTTAACAATGATTTGACGAACAGTTTGATTAAAGGGAACGGAACAATACGCATAGCAAGCAATGCGAATTTTACTGTTTGCGCGGGTGCGGAATTAAAATTCATGAATACCTCCCCAGCCACGTCTGGCGCAATAGATAATCTTGAAGATAATGTTCCTTTTGATGCGCTAGAAGTTATTTCAGAAGATAAAATCACAAGTCGTAAGTACCAATTGATTCCTAACTATCTGAATACAGAAGCTCGTTTAACCAGCATTGCTTTTAAGCAACAACTTGGTGCGCCTTTCGCAACAAGTTCGCTAACTTTCAGCGAAACGCCTGGCGTAGCTTTTCAGCAGAAAGTAGAAATAGACGATTTCAACAATAAAATCATCATCAAAGGGGCTTATAATCGTTCGGGGGATATTTCTATAACCAGTTTAACAACGTCTTCGTTAAAAAGTGCTGTTTATACGCCGACCAATGTGCCTTATGTGCCGAATGTGAAAATCATCACTGGCAATAATCCTTCCGCAGTAGCAGGTGCTATTGTTGTGGAGTCTGAGGACAAAGTAACAAGGAAAACCTATCAGCTTGTCTTTGAAGACCTGCTAGGCAATGAAGCTAAATTGGTCAAAATATCGCTTGAACAGACTTTTGTTGGGCTGAATAATGCGTTAGACAACTCGCCAATCCTTAACAAATTTTGGGCAGATGTGTTTCCCGACGCTAATAACAAATTGTTGGTTATAGGTGCTATAAAAAATCGGGGTGCAATAGCCACAAACAATAACTACTACACGCTTTCGCAAACTACAGCTACTGCTACTGTAAACCCCGCAATCAATAATCCAAGTGCAGAACACGATATTATAACGGTAAAAAGCCAAGACGCATTGGTTACAACGGTTTATAAAGTAGCACCAAATTATCTATCAGACTGCACAGGGATTACAAGTATTAAACTTATTCAAAAAGGTATTCCTTATTATGCTGGGCATACCTCAGGTTCCACGCAAGATGATATTGATGTAGATATAGTAAAAGCAACTGCCAATACTAATTTTGTGGTAAGTGGTAAGCAATTTGTGCAAGGTAAAGGCAGGTTGGTTATAGAAAATCCAAGCCTTTGTGCAGGTGCTAGCCTTTATTTGGACATCAATGGCATCAAGATTCCATACGCTTCGGCGAGTATAGACAATCCAACCCAGCTTAATTATTCAGATAAGTTGCTTGTGGTTTCTCAAGATGGTGTATCAGAGGCTAAGTACAACATTCAGGGTTTAAACTATAAAAATAACGGCACAAAACTCGCCTCCATTACTTTTGATTACACAAACGGAGGCACTACAACATCACAAACAATAAACAATCCTACATCTAATAGCTTGTTTGTGGGCAGTCTAGCACAAGGCAGTGGCATACTCAATATAAGTGCTAATCCTCTTGCTGTTCCAACTTTTGCAGTTGGTTCAGAAGATGCAGCAATTCAGCAGTTGCCAGGTACTCCTACATTTCCTAATATGCCTGTAACGAATGTTTTCAATGCAAATGCTTTTCATGTGGTCTCGGCAGACGAAACAGAAATAGAACTTTATACGCTGAATTTTGGTTATTTAGGTGAAGAAGCCTATCTTAAAAGCATTAAACTGATACAGAAAGCTGGAACTCCTCCAAATAACGAGATGTCTTTGGGGAATAAAAATTTTTCTACTGATGATGGTACCATTACCATATCGGCTGGTAAAATCGAGGTTAAAGGTGTAGTTAAAAGACGAGGGAAGATTATCATAGCAGACTTTGATGTTGAAGGGAAAACGCCTCAGGTAGATGGCACAAATGTTGCAGAAAATGTAACAGAACTTGCAATCCACCCCGAAGATGCAGAACACATTAGTTACAAAAAGATTGTTGTAAAATCCGCAAGTGGTTTAACAAGAAGGGAATACGAATTAAACCTGAGTTTTTTGGGCTCGGAGTCTAACATTGTTTCATGGAGAATCCAACAAAAAACGCCGGGTAACCATGCTATAACTGGTGCAGTCATATCTGCTAAGATTTGGAATGTACCTTCTCCCGCACCT